>DAHUZD010000309.1 GCA_027306745.1 Acidobacteriaceae bacterium | reverse complement strand
CCAATTCCGCGTTCTGCACGTTTCCACGGATGAGGTCTACGGTTCGCTGGGCGCGGAGGAGTCTGCCTTTACCGAAACGACACCCTACATGCCAAACAGTCCATACGCGGCCTCCAAGGCTGCCTCCGATCACCTGGTGCGCGCCTATGTGCACACCTACAAATTGCCGGCCATCATTACAAATTGCTCCAACAATTACGGGCCATATCAGTTTCCAGAGAAGCTGATTCCACTGATGATTACCCACGCGTTGGCAGGCAAGCCTCTGCCCATCTATGGCGACGGAGCTAATGTGCGCGACTGGCTGTACGTCGGCGACCATTGCGCGGCGCTGCGTTTGGTGCTGGAGCGCGGCGTGCCCGGCGAGACGTACAACGTTGGCGGCCGCAACGAGCGTACAAACCGCAGTGTGGTCGAGTCCATCTGTTCGTTGTTGGACGAACTGAGGCCAAGCTCGCCGCATGTGCCGCACCGGCAGTTGATCTCATTTGTAAAGGATCGCCCCGGTCACGACCGGCGCTACGCCATCAACGCGGCCAAGTTGGAGCGCGAACTGGGCTGGCGCGCGCAGGAGAATTTTGAGAGTGGGCTGCGCAAGACGGTGCAATGGTATCTCGACCACTCCCAATGGGTGGAGGATGTGACCAGCGGAGCCTACCAGACGTGGATGCGCCAAAACTATCAGATGCGAGGCGCAGCATGCGAGGCATAATTCTGGCCGGCGGCTCTGGCACGCGGCTCTATCCGGTGACGCACACCGTCTCCAAACAGTTGCTGCCGGTCTATGACAAGCCGATGATCTACTATCCCCTGTCGGCGCTCATGCTGGCCGGCATCCGGGAGATTCTCATCATCTCCACGCCTGCTGACACGCCACGCTTTCAGGCGTTGCTGGGCACGGGCGAGCAGTGGGGCCTGCGCTTTGACTACGCCGTGCAGCCGGAACCCAACGGTCTGGCGCAGGCGTTTTTGATTGGGGAAAAATTCATTGGCGGTGAACGCTCAGCCCTCGTGCTGGGCGACAACATTTTCTATGGACATGATTTGCCGCGAATGTTGCGCAACGCCGTGCAGCGTGAGCAGGGCGCAACCGTTTTTGCCTATCCCGTGCATGACCCGGAACGCTACGGCGTGGTGGAGTTCAACGCGCAGGGGCAGGCCATTTCCATTGAAGAAAAGCCGACCCATCCCAAATCCCACTCCGCAGTGACGGGAATCTATTTCTACGATGCGCAAGTGGTGGATGTCGCCAAATCCATTCGCCCCTCAGCGCGTGGAGAGCTGGAAATTACCGATGTCAACCGCTGGTATCTGGAGCGCGGACAGCTTTTTGTGGAGCAAATGGGCCGAGGCTTCGCCTGGTTGGACACAGGCACTCACGATTCGCTGGTGGAGGCTGCAATCTTTATCCAGACGCTGGAAAAGCGTCAGGGGCTAAAGGTCGCCTGCCCAGAAGAGATCGCCTATCACCTCGGCTACATCGACGGAGCGCAGATGGAGCGGTTGGCGGCTGCGTTGGGCAAAAGCGGCTATGGCGAATATCTGCTGCGCGTGCTGCGAGGGCTGTAGCGATGGCCGCCGTACCTGCGCAGAGGATTCTTGTCACCGGCTGCGACGGCCAAGTGGGCTGGGAGCTGCAACGCGCGCTGCCGCGATTGGGCGTAGTGATTGCCGTTAATCGTATGCAGATGGACCTGGCCACGCCGGATGCAATTCGCGCGTGCGTGCGTGCGAACCGGCCCACTCTGATTGTGAACGCGGCGGCCTACACCGCGGTCGACAAAGCCGAGAGTGAGCCAGCGGCGGCGCAGGCTATCAACGCCACGGCTGTAGCCTTGCTGGGCGAAGAAGCCAGGCAGATTGGCGCGGCGATGATTCACTACTCCACGGATTATGTTTTTGACGGCAGCCAGTCCACACCCTATGTCGAAAGTGATGCGACAAATCCGCTGAGCGTGTACGGGAGGACCAAGCTGGCCGGGGAAGAAGCATTGGCCAGTGCTGAGATTCCATATCTTACATTGCGCACAAGCTGGGTGTATGGAGCGCGCGGCAGAAATTTCTTGCTCACAATTTTGAAGCTGGCGGCGGAAAGGCCAGAGTTGCGCATCGTAGCCGATCAAACGGGCGCTCCCACGGCAGCGTGCGAGATTGCCAATGCGACTGCGGCCATTGCTGAACGCTGGCTGGCCAGCGATCCAGTGCAACGCTCAGGCACCTATCATCTGACCGCTTCCGGCAAGACGACCTGGCATGGCTTTGCCCAGGAGGCTCTGCGGCTGCGCGCAACTTTGCGTCCGCAGGAAGCTTCCCGGCTGGCGCGACTGACGGCGATTTCCACTTCGGAGTATCCGACTCCGGCAGCGCGGCCCAAAAATTCTCAGCTCAATTGCGAAAAATTGGCGCAGACTTTTTCTGTTCGCATGAAGGATTGGAAGATCGCGCTGGCATCCGTGCTGCAAGAAATGGAAGCAGGCGCGCCCGCTACGCAGAGCGCGCTGTAATCTCCTGCACGGTTCGCAGCACACCATGTTCCAGTTCGACGAACGGCTCCGTGTAGCCGGCCTTGCGTAAATTTGTCAGATCCGCTTCCGTAAAGTTTTGGTACTTCTCTTTGAGACCCTCTGGGAATGGAATGTATTCGATGGAGCCTTTGCCCAGCGCGGCGATCACAGCCCGTCCCACATCGTTGAAGGAGCGGCTTTTACCCGTGCCCGCGTTATAGACGCCGCTGGGGGATTTCCCTTGGGCAAAGTGCAGATTGATTTTGACCAGATCCGCGACAGAAACGAAATCGCGGCGCTGCTCTCCGGCAGCGTAGGGGCCGGAGCCTTCAAACATGCGGATAACGCCGGTGCGATAGCACTGCTGGTGAAACTGATAGATTACCGATGCCATCTTGCCCTTGAAGCCTTCACGCGCTCCGTAGACGTTGAAGTAGCGCAGGCCCACCACAGGCGCAGTCAAAGTCTGCACGCGCGCCCGCACATGGCGATCAAACATTAACTTGGACCATCCATAAATGTTGAGCGGGCGCTCATTCTCATCCAGCTCGGTGAATTGTGAGCTGGCTCCATAGGTGGCAGCCGTGGAGGCGTAGACCATGGGTGCGCGCACAGACTGCGCAAAGTGAAGCACGTCTTTGGAATATTCATAGTTGTTCTCCATCATGAAAACGCCATCGTACTCCATGGTGTTGGAGCAGGCACCCTGATGCAGAATGGCGTGGATCGTTCCAAAGGAAAAACCGGAGTTGATCTTGGCACGGAAGCTGTCTTTGTCGAGGTAGTCGAGCAGTTTGCAATCGGCAAGATTCAAGAATTTCTGTCCACTCTTCAGGTCATCGACGGCCAGAATGTCGGTGATGCCGCGCGCGTTTAGTCCGGCAATAATGCTGCTGCCGATAAATCCACATCCGCCCGTAACGATCCACATAGATATTCTTCCTTTACTTTTTTTGCTTGGCTTCTGCCAGGCGGATTTTTTTGACGGTTCCAGTGGTACTAAAGCCATCCACCAGGGGGATCAAATGTACGCGTCCGCCCCAGCTTTTTACCAGGTCGGCACCGACAACGGTGGCCTCGGTGTAATCCGAGCCTTTGACGAGAATCTGCGGGCGAACCACTTGAATTGTTTCCAGCGGCGTGTCCTCATCAAAAACCGTGACCGCATCCACGCTGGAGAGATGCGAAAGAATTTCAGCGCGATCGTGTTCCTTCACGATAGGCCGCTCCGGCCCTTTGAGGCGTTGCACAGATGCGTCCGAGTTGATGGCCACCACCAGCTTGGTGCCGAGCGCCTTGGCCTCTTGCAGCAGGCGGATGTGCCCGACGTGCAGCAGATCAAAACAGCCATTGGTGAAAACGATGCGCTCTCCCTGTTGTTTCCACTGGAGAACGAGCGGCTCCAGTTCTGTGCGTTGATAAATGTGCTGTTGCAGGTGCGAGCGATTTTCTTCGGCTGCGATTTCTTCCAGCAACTCCTGCGCGGAGATAGGAACGGTGCCGATTTTGCCGACGACAACGCCAGCGTCAATGTTGGCCAGCATGACGGCGTCGCGCGGAGCCATGCCGGCAGCGATGGCCGCTGTCAGGGTTGCGATGACCGTGTCACCCGCCCCCGAAACATCGAAGACCTCGCGTGTCTGCGCGGGGTAGACTTCCGTCTTGGCGTCGACCAGTGCAATGCCCTGTTCGCTCAAGGTTGCCACCAGAAATTGCAGATGCAACTTGTCGCGCAATTCCGCACCCTTGCTTAGCAAGGTGTCCAGGTCCAGCTTTCCGCCGCCCACGGCTTGCGCCAGCTCGGTGCGGTTGGGGCAGAGAGTTGTGGCATGGCGATACTTGCGGTAATCCCAACCCTTGGGATCGACCAGCACAGGAATGCCGCGCCGGTTGGCTTCTTCAATCAAAAATTG
>DAHUZD010000294.1 GCA_027306745.1 Acidobacteriaceae bacterium | reverse complement strand
GATGCAGCGGCGCTTTTACCCGCACCCGACGCAAAGGGGCTGGGAATGCTTGAGGTGAAACGATGATTTTGGCCGGTGACGTGGGCGGCACCAAAGTCCACTTGGCTTTGTATCAATTTCTGCAGGGGAAACTGCAACATGTCCGCGATCAGATTTTTCCAGCCCGCAATTATTCCGGCGTGGAACAGATCGCCAAGGAATTTCTCAGCTTGGGCACAGAGGCAAGTCACACTCCGGTCTTTGCTGCATGTTTTGGCGCGCCGGGGCCGGTGCGCGATGGCCGCATCCATCTCACCAATCTGCCCTGGCTGCTGGATCGCCGCCAGCTTGCCAGCCAGTTAAATATTGAGCATGTTTTCCTGCTCAACGATCTGGAGGCCAACGCCTACGGCATCGCCGAGCTACGCCCGGATCAAATCTGCGAGCTGAACGCCGGCGACAAGGATGCTGTTGGCAATCGGGGTCTGATGTCTGCCGGCACCGGGCTGGGAGAAGCCCTGCTCTATTGGAACGGCAAGACGCATATTCCCGTCGCCTCTGAGGGCGGCCATGTGGATTTTGCTCCACGCACAGAGATGGAGATTGACCTGCTCCGCTTTCTGCAAAAGAAGTTTCAGGGCCGCGTCAGTTGGGAGCGCGTCACCTCGGGCATGGGCCTGCAAAATATTTATGAGTTTCTGCGTGATGAAAAAAAGATGGAGGAGCCTGTCTGGCTCCGCGACCGCAGACAACAGGAAGACCCCAACGCAGTCATCGCCGAAGCAGGCATGAGCGGCAAGAGTGAATTGTGCACCGCCACGCTGGACATGTTTGTATCTGCCTACGGTGCGGGCGCGGGCAACCTGGCTTTGATCGTGCTGGCCTACGGTGGCTTGTATATTGGCGGCGGCATCGCGCCCAAGCTGATCGAAAAAATGAAGGACGGAATCTTTATGCGCGCCTTTTGCGAAAAAGGCCGCCTGAGCGCGGTGCTGGAGCGGGTTCCAGTCCGCGTGATTTTGGAAAGCCGCGCCGCGCTGATGGGCGCGGCGGCCTATGCCGAGGCGCGCGCTGCCGAAATCTCGGGGCGCAGCATTCGCGCCGCTTCCGTCCGATAAGCTGGAGCAAGACATCGTACAACCTGCAAAGGAGCGGTATGCATCGTCGAGTCATCAAGCTGGATTTTTCTTTTCTGTGCGTCGCCATGCTGGCCATTTTTGCCTGCGTGCCCAGCGCACGTGCCCAGCACTTGCCGAAAAACGTCGTGCCCGTGCACTACAGTCTGACACTGGCTCCCGACCTGAAGGCCGCAACGGTCACCGGCGATGAAACGCTCGATGTAAGCCTCCAGCAGCCTACGGATGCCATCACGCTCAACGCCGCGGAGATCACCTTTCTCCAGGCCACTATCACCGCACAGGGCAGCACGCAAGCCGCCAGCGTCACGCTGGACGCAGCCAAGGAGCAGGCCACCTTCCACTTAGCCCACGCATTGCCTGCTGGTTCTGCTTCAATCCACATTCTTTACACGGGAATTTTGAACAGCGAGCTGCGCGGATTCTATCTTTCCAAAACCGCGCGACGCAATTATGCCGTCACGCAATTTGAACCCACCGACGCGCGGCGCGCCTTTCCATCCTTCGACGAGCCAGAGTTCAAAGCCACCTACAGCACACACCTCATCGTGGACACGGGCGATACCGCCATCTCCAACACCAACATTGTTCACGATGTGCCGGGGCCGGTCGCAGGCAAGCACACCATCACCTTTGCCACCACGCCGAAGATGTCCACGTATCTGGTGGCATTTCTTGTTGGAGACTTTCAATGCGTCTCCGGGGAGAGCGATGGCGTTCCGATCCGCGCCTGCGCAACGCCGGACAAGGTGCAAATGGGCCGCTTCGCCGTGCAGGCTGCCGAGTTTGTTCTCCACTATTACGATCACTACTTCGGCATCAAGTACCCTATGCCCAAGCTGGACATGATAGCCATCCCCGACTTTGAAGCCGGAGCGATGGAGAACTTTGGCGCCATCACCTACCGCGAAACGGATTTTTTGATTGACGAAAAAACCGCGCCGTTGGCGGCCAAAAAGCGAGTGGCCATTGTGGTGGCGCATGAAATGGCGCACCAGTGGTTCGGTGACATGGTCACCATGCAGTGGTGGGACAATCTCTGGCTAAATGAAGGCTTCGCTACATGGATGGAGAGCAAGCCCGTTGCCGCGTGGCATCCAGAGTGGAAGCAGCCGCAAGATGATGCACTCGATCTTGACTCGATCTTGAACCTGGATGCTGGCCGCGTGACGCGCACCATTCGCGCCCAGGCCGACACGCCAGCGCAGATCAACGAGATGTTTGACGGCATCACCTATCAAAAGGGCGGTGCTGTTTTGGCGATGGTCGAAAACTACCTAGGTGAAGAGACCTTCCGTCGCGGCGTGCACAAATATCTGCTGGCACACATGTATGGCAACGCCACGGCAGAAGACTTTTGGAACGCGCAAACTGCGGTAAGCCACAAGCCTGTGAACAAGATCATGCAGAGCTTTGTTGCCTTGCCCGGCGTGCCGTTGTTGCGCTTCACCGCTCCTGTGCAAGGCACAACGCAGGTGAAGCAGCAGCGGTTCTTTCTAAGTTCGGGCGCCCAGCAGCCTGCACAGGCGCAGCTCTGGACTATTCCGGTTTGCTTCCAATCCTCACGCAAGCCGAAGTGCAAGCTGTTGGATGCAGCCCAGCAGACGCTCAGGATTCCCGCCGCAAATCTTTTCTTTGCCGATGCCGGCGACAAGGGCTATTACCGAACGCTATACGCACCAGCAGACAATCAGGCGATTACGGACAACATCGAGACCGCACTGACTCCAGTGGAGCGGATTGGTTTTGCCGGTAATGCCTGGGCGCTGATGCGCTCCGGTCACTCCAGCGTTGCGGACTACATGAATCTTGCAGCCCGGCTGAAGGATGATTCCAACGCCGCGGTGGTGCTCAACGTTGCCGGTGCTCTGCAAGCCGTCGGCGATCGCATTGCCTCCAGCGATGACCGCGCTCGTTTGGCCGCTTGGGTGCGCGCGCAATTTGGCCCAGCCTACGCGCGGCAACAGGCGCTGCCGCCCGCCGATTCGCAGGAGCAGCGTCAGTTGCGCGCCACACTCTTTACCGTCTTGGGCATTCTGGGGCATGATCCGCAGATCATCGCCGAAGCGCAGAGCCTGACGCAGCGCTACATCCACGATCCGGCCAGCATCGATCCATCCATGGTGCGCCCAGCCATCGCCCTGGCTGCGGCCAATGGGGATGCAAAGCTCTTTGCGCAACTGCTGGCGCTCAGCCAGTCCTCGGGCAATCCAGAGGTGCAGACCACGGCGCTTTTCGCGCTGGCGCGTTTTCACAATCCGGCATTGCTGCGCCGCGCGCTGGATTACGCCACCTCCGGCAAGGTGCGCAATCAGGATGCGGTCTTCTTTTTTGTCATAGCGCTGCAAGACCGCGACACACGACCCGTTGCCTGGCAGTACATCCAAGACCATTGGGACAAAGTTCATGCGGAGCTGACGACAATGATGGGAGCGCGGCTGGTGACATCCACAGGTGGCTTCTGCACGGAGCAGAAGCGTGCCGAAGTGCAAGGCTTTTTCGCTTCGCATCCGGTGATGGCCGCAGAGCGGGCCGGGCACATCGCCAGCGATTCGATTGAAGAGTGTGTGCAACTGCGTGCTGCGCAACAGCCGAATCTGCACGCCTGGCTGGTGCAGCAGGCCGCAGCCGCTCAATAGCCGTTGGTGATCAGCGCGGCGAGCGTCAGTGTAGATTTTTTCTCTACCGCCAGACGCTCGGCATACTTGGCCAGCACATCCACTTCAATGTTCACCGGTGCGCCGGGCTGAAGCGTGTGCAGATGGGTGGCCGCGTAGGTGTGCGGGATGATGGCGACCGTCACCACGGTTGCCTGCGCAGAATCCTCAACGCGCGCCACGGTCAGGCTGATTCCATCGATGGCGATCGAGCCTTTTTCCGCCACATAACGCGTGCAGCTCGCCGGAATGGTCACACGCAGCCGCCAGTCTGTTTGGCTACGATCTGCCTGAGGCGTGACCGGCTCCAGCATTTGCAAATGTCCAACGCCATCCACATGCCCTTGCACCACATGCCCGCCCAGCGGAGTGCCGGAAGGCGTGGGCAACTCCAAGTTGACCGCGGCTCCATCACCCAGAAGGGTCAGCGTGGTTCTCTCAACTGTTTCGGCGGCAAGATCGGCGTGGAAGATTCCGGTCTGAGTATCGATTGCCTTCGGCTCTAGGTGCAGCGCCGTCAGGCAGACGCCGTTGACGGCGATGCTGTCGCCCGTGTGCATCTGGCTCAGCATCGCCGCAGGCGCAGAGACGTGCAGCCGCTGCGCACCACCGGTGGGCTTCAGCGAAAGAATTTTTCCTGTGGCGGCAATCAATCCTGTAAACATAGGTGTCTCTGCTGGGCTACTGCCATGGATTCTGTAAATCCGCCTCGACGGCGAAGTCTTCGCCCATGGAGTGCAGCCGATAGTTGGCCAGTCGCAGCGTGTGGAAGCCTCCGGGCTGGCGCGCACGCACCAGCGGCACGGCCTCATCTCCATATATGGCCGGTGCGTAAAACAGATAGAGCTTATCCACGATGCCCGCATTCAGCGCGGTTGCATTCAACTCCGCGCCAGCCTCCAGCAGCACGTGTGTAATGTCCAGCTCGGCGAGCTTTTGCATCATCGCCTGCATGGACAGATGTCCGCGCACAGGATCAGCGGCGATTTTTTCCACGCGTACACCCAACGCCTCCAGAGCGCGCACGCGCTCGCTGCTGGCCGGCTTGGTGCAAAAGACCAGAACATCCCTGTCTGCTGTGCGCGCCAGTTGGGATTCAGTGCTCAACTGCAATTTTGAATCCAGCACCACGCGCAGTAACGGTCTGCGCCGCGCGCGTCCGCTGCGGTCGGTCATCATTGGGTCATCGGTCATCACCGTGCCAATGCCGGTCATCACCGCATCAGCGTTGTGGCGCATCTGCTGCACAGCGGCGCGCGAGATGTCGCCGGTAATCCAATGCACGGATCCGCTGGTGTGCGCGGCAGATGGCGGCGGTCCGATGCGCCCATCCAGCGTCAAGCCAGCCTTCAATGTTACGTAAGGTCTGTGGCTGCGGATGAAGCGCGCGAAGGCCGCGTTCAACAGTTTGGCCTCGGTCTCATGCACGCCCAGTGTGATGGAAACGCCAGCCTGTTGCAAGCGCTTCAGGCCGGTGCCACTCACGTGTGGGTTTGGATCTTGCACGGCGACAACAACGCGTTGCACGCCCGCGGCGATCAGCGCATCGGCGCATGGGCCGGTTCTGCCTTGATGGCTGCACGGCTCCAGCGTCACATACGCAGTTGCGCCGCGCGCCAGTCTGCCAGCCTGCTTCAGTGCCACGACTTCTGCGTGATCCACATCGTCGTAGGCATGGAAGCCCTCGCCGATCACGGCATTATCGCGCACCAGCACGCAGCCCACCACCGGGTTGGGAGAGGCCAGACCCACCGAGCTGCGGGCAAGGTCCAGCGCGCGTTCCATCCAGTTTTCGTCGGAGAGGAGTGCGTTGCGAGCCTGCGTAGCCAAATCATTTTCTCCGGTCTGCGCTCCGTGCGCCGCGTCTCAATTTTCCAGCAGGGAATCCACAAATGCGGGCGCATCAAATGGAAGCAGATCATCCATCTGCTCTCCCACGCCAACATAACGCACAGGCACGCCCATCTCCTGTGCAATGGCCACCACGATGCCGCCCTTGGCCGTTCCGTCCAGCTTGGTCAGCACAATGCCGTTCACTGCGGCTGCGGCCTGAAACTGCCGCGCCTGTTGCAATCCGTTTTGGCCCGTGGTTGCGTCCATCACCAGCAATGTTTGGTGTGGAGCTTCAGCGGCAAAGCGCTGCGCCGTGCGGCGCATTTTGTCCAGCTCCGCCATCAGATTGTTTTTTGTATGCAAGCGCCCGGCCGTGTCCACCAGCACCACGTCCACGCTCCGGGCCTGGGCTGCCTGCAAGGCGTCATACAAAGCTGCGGATGGATCGCCGCCCGTCTTGGTGCGGATCAACTCCACGCCTGCACGTTCGCTCCAAACAGCCAGTTGTTCAATGGCCGCCGCGCGAAAAGTATCGGCTGCGCACAACAACACGCTTTTGCCCTGCGCGCGCAGATGAGCCGCCAGCTTGCCCGTGGTTGTGGTCTTGCCGGTTCCGTTGACGCCGACGAGGAAGAGAATCTCTGGCTTGGTTACTGCGGCAGGTACAGGCCTCTGCACCGCTTCCAAAATCTGCAGCAGCTCTGCTTTGAGCGCTGCACGCAACTGTGCGCCGTCCTGAATCTGAGCTTGTGCGGCCTGCGTCTTCAGTCGAGCCAAAATCTCTGTGGCCGTGCGCACGCCCACATCGGATGCAATCAACAGCGTCTGCAACTCTTGCAGCGCTGCTTCGTCCACGGGCTGCGTGCGCGCCAGTAGGCCGCCCATCTTTTCCTGCAAACCTTCGCGTGTGCGCGCAACAGCCTGCCGCATCCGGCCCAGCAGGCCGGGCTTGCCGGGTGCAGGTTGTGCATCTGGCGCGGTCTCAACGGGTTTGCGAAAAAGCGTGCCCAGCATGGCGTTGGCGAGCGCTCGCGCTCTGCCTCCAGTGTATCAACCATGGGTCCGCGTTTCGGTTGTGGGCGTATGTCCTGTTGCATGGGCAGGGTTTATGTGGGAGTGGAGGAGATTTCTGCCATGCGGCTCTGCGTGCCCGGAAGTTGGATTTTTCCCGAAGCGTAGACGCGCAGCAGCGCTGCGACAGCGCTCGGATCAAATTTTTCACCTGCCAGCCGTTGCAGGATGCGCAGGGCATTGTCGGCCCCCAGCGGTTCCTGATAGGCGCGGTTCATGGTGGTGGCGTCAAAGGTGTCGGCCACGGCGATGATACGCGCCATGCGTGGAATCTGGCTGCTGCGCAATCCATGTGGATAGCCGCTGCCGTCGAGCGATTCATGGTGCAGTTCCACGCCGGGGATCAGGTCATGGAGCGCCTCAATCGGCCGCAGCATCTCCGCGCCGCGCGTGGTGTGTTGCTGCATGATCTTGAACTCTTCTTCCGTCAGCACTCCCGGCTTGGCCAGTATGTGCTCATCCATGCCGATCTTGCCAATGTCATGTAGCAGGGCGGAGTAGCGGGTGCGTTCAGTCTCCTCCTGCGTCAGGCCCATCTCCCGGCAGATCAGCGTGGCGTATACGGCCACACGTCCGGCATGGCCGCGCAGGTAAAAATCCCGGCCTTCCAGCGCGTCAGAGATCACCTTGACCAGGGTGACAAAGATGCGGTGATGGTCCTGCGAGGCGAGAATCCAGTTGGCCAGTCCGGTGTCCAGGCTCTCCCGCCGTTCGTTAAAGGCGGTGCTCAGTTCGCGGAACTCTGCCATCTCCTGGGTCTCCAGCACCAGCACGATCTCACCGCGTTTGACGGCGGCGCAGGCCTCCAAAAACTTTTTGGATTGGCGGGCATAGTGCAGCGTTGGCTTCCAGTAGCCTGCTGTGAAGATCAGCATCAGAACGGTCAGGATGAGGTAGATCGTGACGTGGCTGCGATTTTCCGGCTGAAAGGCGCGCCAGAAAAATATCGAAGCGAAGACGACGCCTGACAAAGGTAGCGCCATCATTCCATACAGAACGTACAGCTTCGGATTTTTGCGGATTTCCATGGCCGAAGCAAAATTGTATCCGGCCTCCCGCGGGAGTGAAACGGGATGTGCGCGAGGGGGTGATTACGAAAGTAGCATGATTCCTGTCTTTGGGAATGCAAAAAGATGGTTACCAGCCAAATTCCGGTTACTCATCACGCCCCGGTCGGGCCATCAGCTCCCGCATGGCATCGAGCGGCGTCAACCGCTCCGCCAGCACGGCGGCCATCTGTTCTGTGATCGGCATCTCCACGCCGCATAGATTGGCCAGCCCCAGGGCTGCCGTTGTGGTGCGCACACCTTCTGCCACCTTGCCGCGCATGGAGGCCAAAATCTCCGGCAGCTTGCGTCCCCGCCCCAGTTCGATGCCCACGTGGCGATTGCGTGACAGCGCTCCCGTGCACGTCAACACCAGGTCGCCCAAGCCAGCCAGCCCGGCCAGCGTTTCGCGCCGGCCTCCGTTGGCAATGGCCAGCCGTGTGATCTCCGCATTGCCGCGTGTTACCAGCGCCGCAATGCTGTTGTGTCCCAGGCCCAGGCCCGTCACCACGCCCGAGGCCAGCGCGATCACATTCTTCAGCGCCCCGCCCATCTCCACGCCCACCACGTCGTCATTGGTGTACAGGCGCAGGCTCGGCCCCACAAACTCTTTGCGGATGTAGGCGGCCAAGTCTGGAGTGTTGCTGGCCAGCGTCATGGCCGTCTGGCTGCCTGCGGCCACTTCCTGGGCAAAGGAGGGTCCGCTGAGCACGCAGCAGGGAAGCGGCAGCGCATGTTCGGCCAGTACGGCACCGATCACCTGCGTCATGCGCAGGTAGGTTCCGTCTTCCAGTCCCTTGGTTGCGTTCACGATCACCTGCCGCTGCGTCAGGTGCGGAGCCATCAGGTGCAGCGTGGCGCGCAGATGCTCTGACGGAACCACGGTGACCACGATCTCGGCGCGATGCAGTGCGGCTTGCATGTCGCTGGTGGTCTGTACGCTTTGCGGCACGGGAATACCCGGCAGATAGCGTGCATTCTCGCGTGTGCGTGTGATGATGTCCGCCAGTCCCTTGGTGTGCGACCACAGGGAGACAGAGTGGCCGCCGCGCCGGCCCAGCGTGGCGGCGATGGCCGT
>DAHUZD010000287.1 GCA_027306745.1 Acidobacteriaceae bacterium | reverse complement strand
AGGACAGAACACCATGAGCCGCGCAATCAATCGCGACACTGCCAACGGAAACTTCCGTGTCGCCTTGGTGCAGATGTCCTGCTCGCCGGACCCGGCAGCCAATCTGGACAAGGCCGCCGACCGCGTGCGCGAGGCTGCGCGCATGGGCGCGCAGGTTGTCTGTCTGCCCGAGCTATTCCAAACGCAATACTTCTGCCAGCGTGAAGAACACGCGCTCTTTGACCTGGCCGAGTCCATCCCCGGCCCCGGCTCGGCCCGCATGGCTGCCGTGGCGCGCGAGGAAAAGGTCGCCGTGGTCGCCTCGCTCTTTGAGCGGCGCGCGCCCGGCCTGTATCACAACACCGCCGCCGTGCTGGAAGAGGACGGCTCGCTCGCGGGCATCTATCGCAAGATGCACATCCCGGACGATCCGCTCTACTACGAAAAGTTTTACTTCGCGCCCGGCGACACCGGCTTCCGCAGCTTTCGCCTGCACGCGGGCACCATCGGCGTGCTGGTCTGCTGGGATCAGTGGTATCCAGAGGGCGCACGCCTGACCGCGCTGCAAGGCGCAAACGTTCTCTTTTATCCCACGGCCATCGGCTGGCATCCGTCGGAAAAGGCCGAGTTCGGCGAGGCGCAATACAGCGCATGGCAAACCATGCAGCGCGCGCACGCCATCGCCAACGGCGTCTTCGTGGCCGCCGTCAATCGCGTCGGCCATGAGCATGGCGACGTGCGCGGCAACCGCGTCCCCGGCGATGGGCTGGAGTTTTGGGGCGGATCGTTTCTGGCTGATCCCTTTGGTCGCGTGCTGGCCCAGGCCGCGCATGACCGGGAAGAAATTCTTATCGGCGAAGTGGATCTGCGGCTGATCGAAGAGACGCGCCGCAACTGGCCCTTTCTGCGCGACCGCCGCATCGACGCCTACGCGCCCATCACCCAGCGCTTTCTCGGCGAAAACAAATAACGCAATGCCCAAGAAAAATTCCCCGTCCGCATCTCTGCCCCCATCCGCGCCCGCAGCCACACCGCGCGCGCTGGGCTACCACATGCCTGCCGAGTGGCACCCGCACGCCGCCACTTGGATCGCCTGGCCGCACAACGCCAGCGACTGGCCGGGCAAGTTCCAGCCCATCCCCTGGGTCTATGCCGAGATTGTGCGCCACTTGGCGCGTGTCGAGATCGTGCACATTCTCGTCAGCGATGCGGCGGAGCGAGAGCGCGCAAAAAAAATTCTCGCGCGCAACGGCGTGGCCATCGAGCAGGTGCGCTTCCATCTGTGGCCCACCAATCGCGTTTGGACGCGCGACTCCGGCCCCATTTTTTTGCGGCGCGATCCGGCACGGCAGGCGCACAACGATACCCTGCCCACGCTCGCCATCACCGATTGGAAGTTCAACGCCTGGGCCAAATATGATGACTGGCAGCACGATGACAAACTGCCCGCCCGTGTGGCGCATCGGCTCCAACTGCCGCGATGGACGCCAGAGATTCCGCTTGCTGCCGAGGGCAAGCGCAAGTCCACGAGCCATCGCGTGGTGCTCGAAGGTGGCAGCATCGACGTCAACGGTGCAGGCGCGCTGCTCACCACGGAAGAATGTTTGCTCAGCGAAGTGCAACAGCGCAACCCCGGCATCACGCGCGCGCAACTGGAGCAATGCTTCCACGACTTTCTCGGCATCGACCAAGTGCTGTGGCTCAACCGCGGCATCGTCGGCGACGACACGCACGGCCACGTCGATGACATTGCCCGCTTCACCGATGCGACGACCATCGTGGCCGCTGTCGAACCGAATCGCACGGATGAAAATCATCTCTTGCTGGCGGAAAATCTGGACCGGCTGCACAGCGCACGCACGCTCACCGGCAAACCCTATCGCGTGGTGGAGCTGCCGCTGCCCGCGCCTGTGGTCTTTGATGGTCAGCGCCTGCCGGCCAGCTACGCCAACTTCTACATCGCCAACCAACTGGTGCTGGTGCCCACCTTCAACGACGCCAACGACCGCCGCGCGCTGAACACGCTGGCCGAATTGTTTCCGCGCCACTCTGTCGTGGGCATTCACTGCATGGACTTCATCTGGGGCCTGGGCGCGCTGCACTGCATGACGCAACAACAGCCCGCGCCGTAAACTGGCCGCAGCCATGCACAGTCCATCTCCCATCGAAACCGCGGCACAGGATGAGCGCTTCCTGCGCGCGGCCTTGGCGCAGGCGCAGATGGCCGC
>DAHUZD010000282.1 GCA_027306745.1 Acidobacteriaceae bacterium | reverse complement strand
GGAGTTGCGCACAGTCTTCACCGGCTTTTCGTCCAGTAGCAACTCCGTGGCGCGCACGCGCGGATCGGCGTGGAACCAGCGCTGGAATGGCTTGTCCGCCAGCAGATTGGTCAGCGCCAGCAGCGACATGCCCTGGTGATGCGCCATCCAAGAACGCACCAGCGTGTAGCGTGTGCCTTCCTCATGTTGCACGGTGCTGGAGTAATCGGCGGCCTCGTAAAATCCGAACTCTGCCAGCCAGCCCATCTGCTCCATCCTTTTCAAATTTTGCAGCGCATATTTCAGGCCAAATTCCAGCGCTAGCACGCTGGCATAGGGCGCAATCACCAACGAGCCGGTCGGTGACTGTTGTAGAGCTAGCGATGGCGCACCAAAGGCGTGGTAGTGGTAATTGCCTGCGGCATCGGTTTGGCTGTAGCCGGATTCAGAAATTCCCCATGGAATTTTTTTGTCGGGCACGCTGCGCCGTTGCGCCAGAACTGCAATGGGGAAGGATTGGCCGAGCAGCGTCTCTGGCTGTGTGCGCATCCAGAGCGTGGGCATCAAATATTCGAACATCGTGCCCGTCCAAGAGAGCAGAACGGGGTGGCCCTGCACCAAGGTGTGTTCGCGGCCCAGCCGGAACCAGCACTCTTGCGGAATGTCGCCTTTGGCGATGGCCAGAAATGCGGCCATGCGCGACTCCGAGGCCAGCAGGTCATAGCAGGCGCCCAACTGTTTGTCCTGCGTGGTTTCATATCCAATCGAGAGCAACATGCGCGCCGGGTTCAGCAGCGGACGGAATTCCATTTTTTGCGAGAGCCGTTCAGCACGGCTGGCCACGTCGCGGATTTTTTGCGTCAAGGCGCGCAGGGCCGCCTGGGCTGCGGGCAGAGCCGCCAGCAGATCCTTGCATAGGTGTAGCGCTGGCTCTACAAGCGACACAGAATCCTTTTGCAACGCCAACTGCAGATCATCCGCAAAGGTGATGGCGCTCTCTGGGGTGAAACTCTCTGGTGGCCGGTGCAGCAATAGGTCAGAGTGTTGCGCGAGCAAAGCGTAACGGGGCAGCAGCCAGGGCAAATATGTTTCCGCCAAGTGCTGGATGGCTGCAATGCGTGCGGTGAATTCATCATCACCATGGGTCGCGGTGGACTGCACTGCGGTGGCCAACAGCGTATGCAGCCACATCTCTGGCGAGGATTGCAGTGCGTCCATCACGCTGCGCGCATCGGCAGCCGGCGCAGCCAGATCCCAGTAGACATCCTGCAGGCCTTCCCGCAGCGCTGGGGAAATCAACGGCGTGCGCAGCATCTCCAGCGTGCCCATGCGCAGGCTCCACAACGATGCCAAAAAGTTTCCGCTATCCACGGCAGAGGCCACGCGCGGCTCGATCGGCTCCAGCGTTTCCGTCGCGTACCAATTGAGCAAGTGACCGCGCCACTGCGGCAAGCGTTCGAGCAGTGTGAGATTTTGCAGCGTCGCGTCCAGAAGCTCTGGCAGCGTCAGATAGCCCAGCACCAGCGCGGCCTGGCGCGCATTCAGCAGCAGGCCCAGGTTTGTGGGTGAGATGCGCGCGGCCTCGCGGTGGTCGGCTTCTTGAACGTTGTCCGGCAACAGCCCGTGATGGCGCGGTGAAGAGTAGCGAGCAAAGTAGCGCCAGGTGCGCAGCGCCACCTTGCGTAGAAAGCGAGTGTCGGCTGCGGAGAGATTTTGCTGCCCGCTGCCATAGGGACGGTTGAGCCACCATGTCACAGGCTGCACAATGGACCAGAGAAACAAGACGGGCAAAATCCAAATGCACTCCGAGCGATGCAGCAGAAAGGCCAGTCCGGCCAGCACTGCGCAGACCACGGGCGTAATGCGCAGGGTCAATTCTGCCGGCGTGCGTTTGGCTGCTCCCATCTCTGCCTCGGCTGCCGTCTCCCACTCCAAAAGGCGTGTGCCGGTCACATGGCTGCGGATCAGCGAGCGGAAGATGGCGTCGGCCAGCAGCAAGGTCTGGTGCGCTAGGAACAGGAAATTCAGCTTCGTGACGATGAGGTAGTTCAAGGAGTCACGCAGCGCTGCGCGCACCGTTCCTGTCTTTTCCTCGAATGCTGCGCGCACGGTGGCGAAGGCCGTCTGCACCAGCACCGGAACAAAGAGCAGCAGCAGCGTCGCCAGCGTCCAGTATCGTGCGCTGCCGGGCAGCAGGAACCAGCCGGCGATCAGCAGGAAGAACGTTCCAGGTTCCACCAGACTGCGGCGCAGGTTGTCGAAGATCTTCCAGCGCGAGATGGTTGAGATGGGATTGGGAACGGGGGAGCCATTTTCGTCTGGCACGCGAGAGAACATCCAGCGCGCGATTTGCCAATCGCCACGCACCCAGCGGTGCTTGCGTTTGCTCTGCGCGCTGTAGTGCGATGGGTAGTCGTCGATGACCTCCACGTCACTCAACAGGCCGGCGCGTGCGTATGCGCCTTCGATCAGGTCATGGCTCAGCAGCGCATTTTGCGGGAAGCGGCGCTCAAGCACTGTATGCAGCGCGGCAACCTCATAAATGCCTTTTCCGGTAAAAATGCCCTCGCCGTACAGGTCTTGATACACGTCGCTGACGGCGCAGGAGTATATGTCCAAGCCTGTCTGCCCGGAGTAAACCGCAGCCAAGCGCGAACGCGCCGCCGAGTGTACCGTGATGCCTACGCGTGGCTGGAGCAGGCCATAGCCCGCAGTGACGATTCTGCGATCTGGATCAATGATGGCGCGATGCAGAGGATGTGCCATTGCGCCCACCATGCGGCGCACAGAATCGCGGGGCAGGCAGGTGTCTGCGTCGAGCGTCAGCACGTAGCGCACACCCGCCAGCACCGTCGTGTCTCCAGCTTTGAACGGGAAGCAGTCCAAGCCGCCCATGAGCAGCCGGTTCAGGTCCAGCAGTTTTCCGCGCGTACGCTCCCATCCCATCCACACGCCCTGGCGCGGGTTAAAGATGCGATGCCGGTGCAGCATAACGAAACGGCTGGAGGCGTTGCCAGCATAGCGAGCATTTAATTGTTCAATGAGGCGACCGGCCAGCAATACCAGCGGATGCAGATCGCGCTCCTGCGGACGCTCTTCAGAATCTGGCAGGTCGCTGAGCAGGGCGTAATGTATGTTGGGGTCTTGGTTGGCGAGGCTGCGAATCTCCAAGTCTTCCACCAGCTCGTGAATCTGGTGTTCGTTGAGTAGCAGAGCGGGCACGGCCACCAGAGTTTTGTTCTCGGCGGGAATGCCGGCATTAAAGTCCAGCTTGGGCAGGGAGTGCGGCTTCAGCAGGGCGGTGACGGTGTGATTGATCAGCTCAACCGCACCTTGCGAAGCGGGCAGCAAAAGCAGCAGGCCGCCAAAGGCCAGCACGCCCAGCGGATTGTAGTAAGGAACCAGCGGCAACAGAATAATTGCCAGAATCAGCAGCGAGATCACCAGGATGCCAGCCACGTAAAAATCATCCGGGTAACGGCGCATCCATTGCTGTACGCGGTTCAATGCGCAGGGGCGATAGCGGCAGTTGCGTTCCAGTTCGCTGCGCCCTGCATCCAGTAGATAGTAGCCAACGTGCGCCTTGCGGTCGCGCACGCGCGGGTCTGCGTCAGGATTTTGCAAAGAGGCGCGCGCCAGTTCGCAGGCGATGGCCGCCACGTCCTTTTCTGGGTAATCGGAGCGCGCGCCCAGTTCCGCAATGACGAGGCGGTACAGATGGCGGCTCTCTGCATCCATGTTGGGATACACCCCGGCTGGATCCGTGCGCAATATCGGTTCAAAGGCGATCAGAGACTCCAATGCTCCCGGCCAAGGAGTGTTTTGCACCTGCTGCAGGCAAGCGATGGAAGTGGACAGTACTTCATCGCTGGCTTCAAAGCGTTGCAAGGCTCCGTTGACATGGGCCAGAATCTGCTCTAGCAAGACGAGTTTGATGGCCGCGGGAACAGCGAGCAGTTCATGCAGGTTCAGCGCGGCTTCATGTTGAAAACCAGTCAGGAATGCGCAGATGCTTTCTGTGGTTCCGTCAAAACGTGTTGCGGCCAGACATGCCTGCGCCACGCTGATGGCGCGCGGCTGCTCAGCGCCCGTAGCGGCGCGGGAGGCAGGAATTCTGCGGAAGATGCGCAAAGTGTCGCGGATTTCGCCAGCAGCGGTGCGTAGCAGGCGGGTCTGTTCGCGCAGCTTTTGCACGCCCGCCAGCGGCTGTGTCTGCATTTGTGCCTGCGACGCGGCGAACGGGCCATCCATGTATTGCGCCAGCGCGGCGATGGAGCGGATCGTTTGCTGTGCATGCTTGCGGAAGGGATGCGGATCAATAGAGCGGGCCAGCAGAGTGTGATGCCGCGCAAACTCTTCGCCCTGCCGTTCCAGTTCTCGAATTGTGGGAGGAATGTTCACCGGTAACTTGCCGCCTGCATCTCAAACATTTCTGCGTAGAGTCCGCCGTGCCGCATCAACTCCGCGTGCGAGCCTTGCTCCACCAGTATGCCGCCGGAGAGCACCACGATGCGGTCGGCCATTTTCACAGTGGAGAAACGGTGCGAAATCAACAGGGCCATTTTACCCAAGGTCAGCTCTGCGAAACGTTCGAAGACCTGCATCTCGCTGCGTGCGTCCAAGGCGGCTGTCGGTTCGTCGAGCACCAGCAGTTGCGCATCGCGCAGATAGGCGCGCGCCAAAGCCAGCCGCTGCCATTCGCCGCCAGACAAATCCACGCCGCCTTCAAACCTGCGTCCCAATTGCTGCTCATAGCCCTGCGTCAGCTTGGCCACAACCTCATCGGCCAGGCTCAGATGCGCTGCGGACTGGATGCGCACCAGGTTGTCGCGCTCCTCAATGCGGCCCACGGCGATGTTGTCGCGCGCGGTCATCTCATAGCGCATAAAGTCTTGAAATATGACGCCAATCTCGTGGCACAAATCTTCCAGATCGTATTCACGCAGATCGATGCCGTCGAGCAGAATCTGCCCTTCGGTTGGATCGTAAAGCCGCGTGATGAGTTTGACGATGGTCGTTTTGCCTTGGCCATTTTCGCCGATTAAGGCCACGCGTTCGCCGGGATGCAGATGAAAGTTGAAGTTTTTCAACACCGTGCGGCTGGTTCCCGGATAGGTGAAGGAGACATTGCGAAACTCAAAGCCACGCGTGATCGGGCGGGGTATTGGCAGCGCCTGCGGTTTGGAGCGAACGGTGGGCTGCATTTGGAAGAAGGCGATCAGGTCTGTCAGGAAGAGCGCTTGATCGGCAATGCCCGATGTGTTGACGAAAATCTGCTGAATGTTGGTGCTGACCTGCAATATTGCCGAGGCCAGAATGTACAGGTCGCCGATGCTGAGCACGCCGTGAATCGTGCGCCACAGCACATAGGCGTAGGCGCTGTAATATCCCAGCGTGCCCACCAGCGAGAGCAGAGCACCGGCGCGGAAGTGTCTGCGCGCCAGCGCGATGTTTTCCTCAAAGATGCTTTGCGAGTAGTGGCGGAAGCGCGAGGTGAAAAAGTCGCGCAGTCCGTAGAGCTTTAGTTCCTTGGCGGCCTCTTTGCTGCCCGCGGCCTGGCGGAGATAATCCATCTGCCGCCGCAGCGGCGT
>DAHUZD010000277.1 GCA_027306745.1 Acidobacteriaceae bacterium | reverse complement strand
AACAGGTCGAGCAGGGAGTGGTCTGCGCCGGAGAATGCGGGCACCTGCGCGTAGACCGGCTGCGGATCAAGCTGCGGATCAAGAGCATCCAGTGAGGTGCGCAACCGCGACTCCAGCCATCGCTCCGGTTGCATGCGGTAGAGCGTGTCGCGTTTGTCGCCGCGGGCATGGCGGCGGCTGGCCATCTGCGCAAGCAATGCGCGCATCTCCACCGCGTTTGTTTCGGTTAGCGGGGTTTCGCTGGTCCCGGCTCCGAAGAGAATCTCCTCATTGCGAGAAAAACTGTTGGCGGCCAGTGCGGAGCGAGCGCGGGCAAACTCCAACCCGTGCCAGAGGAATGCAACCTCACCCCCGCCGCGTACGACGATTTCCATCTGCGCGCGCTGGGGCGCGGTTAGCATCTGCTGCACGGTTTCGATGGCTGTGGAGAAGCGCTCGCGGGCCAGGGCTGCATCGGGAGCGTGCAGCCAATCCACCTGCAGATTGCCAGCGGTGTCGGCCTCGCGCTGCCACAGGTCTTCGCTGCGCTCGTCCAGTTCGTAGAGTTCCCACTTGGCGGATCTTGGATTCATCCAAGCCAAACGCGCAGCCGTCACGGCCCCCATGCCCGCAGGCACAATGATGCGTAGGCCTTCGACGACGCGCACGCCCGAACGTTGCGGGGGATGTTCCCGACAATGATGGAGCCAGAGAATGCCGAGCGTGAGAATGCCGTGAATGATGGCGGGCGATTCCTCGGCATTGACAGCGATGACGGCCCAGCCCGTTGTGCCGCGTACGTGCAGGCCCCGCGCGTAGGACGGGCCAAAGCTACGCTCTAAATCCATCGCCGTGCGCAGGCCGGTTACTTTATATTCGGGGAACTGCCGTTCCAACACGCGCTGCAACAGAGCCAGATATTTTGTGCGCGTGGCGTCGCGCTCGCTGGGTTGGCGACGGTCGCGGCTGGGGACAAGCTCCAACATTTGCGGGCGCGATTGGCCCATGCGCTGCACGCTCAGGCGCAGCGTGCCTTTGCGCTCGGTGAGGCCCGTGACATGGCGGATCAGGTTGCGCTCCTCGGACCAGAAGTGCGCCATGCAGCGGCCATGTTCGGCGTTGATGGACGAGCGGGCCGTGCGGAAATCCAAAAGCAGCTTGCCATTTTCCAGCAGCGCCGCCGCGGGGTGCTCTGTGAGGAACTCCGTGAGCCGCGCGGCGATCTGCCCGGGCGTCAGAGTTTCTGGCGCGGGCGTTGCGGGCTGGGCAGCATCGGCCATGCAGAGCGTTTACCAGCCCTGACTCTGGCGCAGTTGGGTGATGTGCGCCATGTGGTGGCGATTGTGCCAAGCGTACAGGGCCAAAGCCTGATCCAAGCGGGTGCGGCCCATGCGCGGATGCACAAAGCCTCGTTGCGCCCACTGCGTTTCTGTCAGGGAGCGCAACAGTGCGACCCAGCGCCGGTGCAGTGGGTCCAGCAGTTCGAGGGAGACTTCCACTGGCTCCGTGCGCGCATCCTCCAGACGCGCCCAGGCGTCTTCATCCGCAGGCAGAATCGTGGGCCAGTCTTCAGTGAGCGCCCAACGCATACGGTCGCTGCACAGGCCGTTGCTGTCGGCTAGATGGTGCACCACCTGCCGCAGCGTCCAGCCGCCGGCGCGGTAGGGGGTTTCCAGTTGCGCTTCCTGCAGGCCAGAGACGGCAGCGCGCAGATTTTCTGGCAGTGCTGCCAGAACTGCAATGGCCGTGGCGCGCTCGGCTGCAGAGAGTTTCTCTGGACGAGAAAATTTTCCGATAGGGTAGCGCGGATCGGTTTCCATGCACACCACGCTACCACATAGCATGAAACATGGAGGTGTCCGCGCTCACAAGGTTTGCATCGTTTGCGTTGCGGGTGCAATCCAACGATGATGGAGAAGAAGATACAGGGGAGTGCCATGCCAGCCAGCCACGACAGCGCAAACGAGCCGCACGGCAACACCGCCGCCCATGCCACGCGGCAATTTTTCTACGAGCGCTTCGGCCTGAGCGACCGATTGCTGGAACGTTGCTTGGCCGAGGCGCTGGGTGCGGGCGGCGAATACGCCGACCTGTACTTTGAATTTGTCACGGCCAGCAGTCTGGGCCTGGATGAGTCGCTGGTGAAGTCTGCCAGCCAAGGCATCAGCGCCGGATGTGGCGTGCGTGTGGTGGCAGGCGAACGCACCGGCTACGCCTACACAGACGATCTGTCTGCAGAACGGCTGTTGCGCGCGGCGCGCACGGCGGCCTGCATCGCCAGCGGCCCGGCTCAGCAGCCAGTGGTGGGCTTTCGCGAACAACAAGCGCCCGCGCTGTATCCGGTGGCTGGTGCCAGTGCGGATGCCGACGTGACGGCCAAGCTGGACTTGCTGCTACGTGCTGACCGGGCTGCGCTCGGCTATGATGAGCGCGTGGTGCAGGTGCGGGCCAGTTATGCCGACGAACTGCGGCGAATTTTGGTGGTTGGCTCCGATGGCAGCTTTGCCGCCGACACCCAGCCGATGGCGCGCTGCAATGTCTTCGTCATCGCCAAAGAGGGCACGAACACCACGCGCGGCAGTAGTGGCGGCGGCGGGCGCGTGAGCATGGATTTTTTTCTGACCGAAAAAACCCCGGAACACTTTGCCACAGAAGCCGCGCGGCAGGCCGTGTTGCAACTGGGAGCCGTCGCCGCACCTGCTGGCGAAATGGAAGTGGTGCTCGGCCCCGGAGGGCCCGGCATTTTGCTGCATGAGGCCGTCGGCCATGGCTTGGAGGCTGACTTCAACCGCAAGAAGACATCGGCCTTTGCGGGCTTGGTGGGTCAGCTTGTAGCCAGTCCCAAGGTCACCGTGGTGGACAACGGCGTGCTGCCCAATCGGCGCGGGTCGCTGCACGTGGATGATGAAGGTTCCCCCACGCAGGAGACGGTTCTGATTGAAAAGGGCGTGCTGAAAGGCTATTTGAGCGATAAGCTCTCCGCGCGGTTGATGGGCATTGCCGACACTGGCAACGGACGCCGTGAGAGCTACCAGCATATTCCCATGCCGCGCATGACCAACACCTACATGCTGAGCGGCGAGGATGCGCCGGAAGATATTCTGCGCAGCGTCAAGCGCGGCCTGTACGCGGTGAACTTCGGCGGCGGGCAGGTGGACATCACCAACGGAAAATTTGTTTTTGCCGCGTCAGAAGCCTACCTGATCGAAGATGGAAAAATCACCGCTCCGGTGAAAAACGCCACGCTGATCGGCAACGGCCCGGAGGCGCTGAAGTATGTGTCGATGGTTGGCAATGATCTGGCGCTGGACGAAGGCGTGGGCACCTGCGGCAAGGCAGGGCAGAGCGTGCCCGTCGGCGTGGGCATGCCAACGATCAAACTGGACAAGATGACCGTGGGTGGCACGGGGAATTGAAGGCGGCATTTTGTCATGCAGCCAAGCGCGGCAGGGCCAAGGCGGAGGCATCGCATCTCAGCCGGGAACCGGAGTATTCTAGGGTCATGCAAAACGCAAATTTTTTCCGCACACGCAATGTAATTCCGTCGGCTGCCGCCGTGTTGGCTGCGGTCTTTTTTCTGGTGGCTCCGGCCTTGCAGGCGCAGACCCTCTCGAACAGCCAACAGGCCAAAGACGCCCAGCAGGTGCCTGTCATCCATGGCGGCGCAGGCCCTTGCTCGGTGGACTTTACGGTGACTGACGCCAACAGCAAGCCCATCTACGCGGCCACGATCAAGGTGCATGTGGCCTATGGATTTCTCGGCTCGCACCGGCAGGATTTACAGGTGGGCACCAACTATGAAGGCAAGGCACGCTTCACCGGTCTGCCGAAAAAAGTGAAGGCCGACACGCTCTACTTTGTCGCTTCGCAGGGGGATCTCTCCGGCGTTTCCATTTACGACCCCACCAAGACCTGCACCGCATCGCAAACCATCGTGCTGACCAAGAAGCAAGCGGATCAGTAAACAGTCGTCGAAGCCGGAGCCGCTGGCTGGGCAGGGTTGAGTTGAGGAAGGATTTTAGGATGCCGCCAACGGACGCACGTATGCAAACCACAGTCGGCACAGATCAGGATTTTGTTGCAGACCTTGTGAACCGCGCTGTGCGTGCGGGCGCAACGGATGCAGAGGCCATCTACGCTGAGGGTGATGAGTTTGAAACCGAGGTGCGTCTGGGCCAGGTGGAGACGCTCAAGGAGTCGGGTTCGCGCGCCGTGGGCCTGCGCGTGCTGATCGGACAGCGCTCGGCCTCCACCAGCAGCAGTGATCTTTCTCCGGATGGAATCGAGCGCTTGATCTCTGGCGCTATTTCCCTGGCGCGCGTTACCTCTGAAGATCCCTATGCCGGACTGGCCGAACCAACGGAGTTCGGCTCTGTTCCCGGCGATTTGCAACTCTTCCATGAGGATGTGTACAGCCTGCCCGCCGCCGAACGCATCGAATATGCCCGCCGTGCCGAGGCTGCGGCGATGGCTGCCGACGCGCGCATCACCAACTCCAAGGGGGGCAGCTTCGAAGCGGCCACAGGAAGAAAAATCTTTGCCAACTCGCGCGGCTTTGTCGGTGAATATCGCACCTCGTATTGCTCCATTGCGGCGCAGCCCATCGCGCAAGGATCGCATGGAGTGATGCAGCGCGATTATTGGTTCTCGCATGCGCGCTCGCTGGCTGCGCTGGATTCGCCGGAGTCGGTGGGCCGCGAGGCCGCGCGTCGAGCCTTGCGCCGCCTGGATGCGCGCAAGGTGAAGACGCAGCGCGTGCCCGTGGTCTTTGCACCAGAGATTGCACCCGCAATTTTGCGCGAGGTGCTGCACGCCGTCAACGGCGATGCCATCTATCGCAACGCATCCTTTCTGTGCGACAAACTGGGCGAAAGGATCGCTGGCGAAAACATTACGATCGTTGATGACAGCACGCTGCCCGGACGATTTGGCACACGGCCCTTTGACGGCGAGGGGCTGCCCGCGCGGCGCACGTTGGTACTTGAGCGCGGCACCCTGCACAACTATTTGCTGAATACATATACGGCGCGCAAGCTGCAACTGCACTCCACCGGGAATGCCTCGCGCGGCTTGGCCGGTGCGCCCGGCATTGGCGCGGGCAACTTTTGGCTGGAGCCGGGGACACAATCCCCCGCTGAGATTTTGGCTGGAATCTCCAACGGCCTGTATGTGACGGAACTGCTCGGTCACGGTGGCAACACTGTGACGGGCGACTATTCGAGCGGTGCTTCTGGCCTGTGGATAGAAAACGGCGCGCTGGCCTATCCCGTGGAAGAGATCACCATCGCAGGCAACATGCAAACCATGCTGCTCAACGTGGTTGCAATCGGGAATGATCTGATCTTTTATGGCTCCGCGGCCTGCCCGACGCTCTGCATCGAAGGCATGACCATCGCCGGCGAGTAAGACCGTGATGCGGTGGACTCCTCACAACATTAGCGCAGGGTAGAGTCCACCTCTTGCAACCAGTCGGGGGATTTAAGAATCTCACGCGGCTTGGAGCCATCCGCGGGGCCAACGATGCCATCGCGCTCCATCAGATCGATGAGATGCGCGGCGCGGCCATAGCCAACACGCAGTCGGCGCTGGATGAGTGACGTGGAGGCCTTGCCAAACTCCAGCACCAATCGCACAGCATCCCCAAACATTGGATCGTTTTCATCCTCACCGCTCGATTCGCCATCGAGTTCGCGGCCTTTTTCATCGCGCGGCGACTCCAAAAATCCCTGCTGATATTCGGCAGCGCCCTGGGCCTTCCAAAAGTCCACAACGGCAGCGATTTCTTTTTCTGTGACAAAAGGCGCATGCACGCGTTGCAGGCGCGAGGTGCCCGGCGGCAAAAACAGCATGTCGCCGCGGCCCAGCAGGGACTCGGCACCATTCGCATCCAGGATGGTGCGTGAGTCCACCTTGGTGGCCAGCCGGAAGGAGATGCGCGTGGGCACGTTGGCTTTGATGAGGCCGGTGATCACATCGACCGAGGGTC
>DAHUZD010000275.1 GCA_027306745.1 Acidobacteriaceae bacterium | reverse complement strand
GGTTCTGGCCCGCGCAATTTCAAATTTCATCCAAATTCCAAATGGGCATACTCCTTAAATGAAATGGGCAGCACAATCGATGTGCTGCATTGGGATGCGGCGCGCGGCATGCTGGAGCGTGTGCAGAACCTGACCACGCTGCCGCCAAATTTCTCGGAAAAAAATACAGCAGCCACCGTGCTGGTGCATCCCAATGGACGGTTCGTCTACGCCTCCAACCGCGGCCATGACAGCATCGCAGTTTTTTCCGTGGATGCGAAGGATGGAAGGCTGACGCATCAGCAGACAATTTCCTGCGGAGGTAGAACGCCGCGCTTTATGACGTTGGATCCGAGCGGACGTTGGCTGTTGGCCGCGAATCAGGACTCGGCGAACATTGTTTCATTCGCCTGTGACGCGCAATCCGGCCACCTGACAGCCACGGGCCAGTCGGCTACGCTCGACTCTCCCGTCTGCATCCTCTTCGCCTAAGTCTGGCCCTGCGTGGCCGAACACGCGGATTGCGCGTGTTCTCCGTCACTGCTGCCCGTTTTCCCCCTTGCTAGTGTGATCTGTTCGCGCTGGATGGCTCCGTGCGGGAAGCTAGGGGTTGGCCGGAGCCATTGCGCGAAGCAGGCAGCCAATGCCAGGAGGGCGAGTGTGTCCGCTACAGCGTGGGTGATCTTTTTTCTTGCAGTCAGTGCGGCTTCTTTGGTCGCGGCAGCTTTATTTGCGCGGCAGGTGCTGGCCGCCGACAAAGGCACGCCGGCCATGCAGCAGATTGCGGCGGCCATCCGCGAAGGGGCTGAGGCTTTTCTGCTGCGTCAGTACACGACGATCTACCTCTTCAGTCTGCTGGTGGCCGCGGCGTTGCTGGCCGTATATTGGCCCACCAAGGGATTTGAGTTGGCCTGGCGCACCGTCACCGCATTTTTCGCCGGTGCGGTCTGCTCTGGGCTGGCCGGTCTTTCCGGCATGTTGGTTTCCATCCGCGCCAACCTGCGCGCAGCCGCTGCCGGAGGGACCAGCCTGAATCGTGCCTTTCAACTGGCCCTGCGCGGCGGCGCGGTGACAGGCCTTTCTGTGGTTGCGCTCTCACTGCTCGGCGTGGGCATTTTGTTTTTGGCCTTCGGTGGCATGCGTCATCCACTCGACGTGCCGTATGAGATTGTCGGCTTTGGCTTCGGCGCCAGCTTCGTCGCACTCTTTGCGCAGTTGGGCGGCGGCATCTACACCAAGGCCGCCGATGTGGGCGCAGACTTGGTGGGCAAGGTCGAAGCGGGCATTCCCGAAGACGATCCGCGCAACCCAGCCGTGATGGCTGACTTGGTCGGCGACAACGTCGGCGATTGCGCGGGCCGTGGTGCTGACCTCTTCGAGTCAACCGCAGCGGAAAACATCGGCGCGATGATTCTGGCCGTTGCGCTCTACGCCAAGTTTGGCATTCTTGGCCTCTTCTTTCCATTTGTGGCGCGTGACTTTGGGTTGACCGCCTCCATCATCGGCATTTTGAGCGTGCGGCTGAAGAACGTAGAAGAAGACCCGATGATGGCGCTGAACCGGGGTTATGGAGTGGCGGCCTTGTTTGCGCTGATCGGTTTTTATATCGCAGTGCGATATTTATTGCAGAACAATCTTTGGTTCTTCGCCGCGGGCGTTATCGGCATGGCCAACTGCTTTTTGTTCGTCTGGATCACGCAGTATTACACCGAGTACCGCTATCGACCGGTGCAGGCCATCGCCAAGGCCTCGCTCACCGGCCCGGCGACCAACATCATCGCCGGTCTGGCCACGGGTATGGAATCGACCGCGCTGCCGGTGCTGGCCATCTCCGCCTCGATCCTCGGTTCGTATTTCTGCGGCCAGCATGCATTGCCCGGCGTGCGCGGCGCGGGCATCTACGGCACGGCGATTGCCACCATGGGCATGCTGGCCACGGCGGCCTACATTCTGGCCATGGATACCTTCGGCCCCATCAGCGACAACGCGGGCGGCATCGTGGAGATGTCCGGCGCGCCGGAGGAGGTGCGGCGGCGCACCGACCGGCTGGACGCCATCGGCAATACCACCAAGGCGCTGACCAAGGGGTACGCCATTGGCTCCGCTGCGCTGGCGGCTTTCCTTCTATTCTCTGCGTATTTGGACGCGATTACTGAATTGATCCGCAAAAAAACCGGCGATACGCATTTCGTCTTCCGCACGGTGGATTTGAGCAAGCCGCCGGTCTTTGTCGCCTCGCTTATCGGCGCGGCGCTGGTGATCCTCTTCAGCGCGCTGGCCATTCAGGCCGTGGGCCGCGCTGCGCAGACGGTTATCCAGGAAGTACGCCGCCAATTCCGCGAGCATCCGGGCATCATGCAGAACACGGAGCCGCCGGATTACCGCACCTGTGTGGACATTGTGACGCGCGGCGCGTTGAAGGCGATGGTGGCTCCGGGCCTGCTGGCCGTGGGCGTGCCAGTGCTGGTGGGCTTTGCCTTCCGTGCATTCAATACGCCCGCCGATCCCACTTTGGCCGCTGAGGCCGTGGCCGGATTGTTGATGGTGGGCACCATCTCCGGCGTGCTCTTCGCTATCTTTATGAACAACGGCGGTGGGGCCTGGGACAACGCCAAAAAGTACATCGAGACCGGCGCGATGGGCGGCAAAGGCTCCGATGCGCACAAGGCCGCCGTGGCTGGGGACACCGTCGGCGACCCATTCAAAGATACCGCCGGGCCATCGATCCACGTGCTGATCAAACTGCTCTGCACGGTGACGTTTGTGCTGGCCCCGTTGTTTTTGTAACGGGGGAGAATTGCTGAGAGGAATGATCATCCACGCCTGAATCCGGCTTCCAGTCCATCTGGAAAATAATATGGCCCCGCGTGCGGAGACTCACTCGGGGCCATGAATTTTTTGGCAGAGGATATCTGCCGGATCGTTCTATTGAACGCCGCAATAACCTTTATATTGTAAAGGCCGAGTGGTCAGATAAATGTTTGTAGCATTAGATATACTACCACCAGTTCCAACCACATTGAATAGGATAGTCCCTATGTATGTGGTGTTGCTATATGCCGCAGTTAGCGTCAATGTGGCTCTACCGGGTGTGCTGACAAAAACGGGGGAAATGCTAGCCGTTACCCCTGCGGGAAGGCCTTCTACTGAGAGTGCGACATTCCCTGTAAACCCATAGAGTGGATTTACGATGATTGAGTAGGCCATCGTGTGCCCTAAGGATAAAGGAGTGGACTGGCTTGGGTTTGTGGCTATAACAGAGAATGTAGGAAGTGAGAAACTTGCATAAACTGTTTCGGGGCCTCCCATTGTAACCGTGCAAACCCCAGTGCCTACACACGCTCCACCCCAGCCAGTAAAAACGTACCCGGCAGCAGGCGTCGCCGTAAGGTAGACGGTTGACCCGTACGAGAAAGATGTTGCACAAGCTCCTGGGCAGGCGATGCCTGCAGGTGAGCTCATCACTGTGCCGTTCCCAGCAGTGATGTCGACCGTAAGCGTCTCTGGAATGGGAGCGAATGTAGCGCTGACAGTTTCGGGGCTTGTCATCGGGACAATACAGGTTGTGCTAGTGCCGGAGCAAGCTCCAGACCATCCTGTAAATTGGTATCCCGTGCTTGGCGTGGCGGTGAGTCTAACGGATGTTCCATCTGAGAATGACACCGTGCAGTATTGCCCCGGGCAGTATATTCCGGACGGGGAACTGGTTACCATTCCTCCATTCGTTGACTGGACAGTTAAACTCTCCGGAACACCATCCTGAGTAATAGGGTAAGCTGAGTACACGTTGTTTGAGACGGTGCCAGCGTAATAGGTCTCCC
>DAHUZD010000271.1 GCA_027306745.1 Acidobacteriaceae bacterium | reverse complement strand
GGCGTGGCGCTGTACTTTGGCTCGGCGCAGCCGCTGAACCGGGAACATCTGCGGCGGCTCAAGCAACTCGTCCGGCGCACAGGCACTCCCTGGCTTAGCGACCATCTCTGCTGGGGCAGCGTGGACGGCCGCTATACGCATGACCTGTTGCCCATGCCCTACACACTGGAGGCCGCTCGCATCACGGCCCAAAACATACGCCAGGTGCAGGACTATCTTGAGATTCCCATCGCCGTGGAAAACGTCAGCAGCTACGCCGAATATCACGTGTCAGAAATGACGGAGTGGGAGTTTCTCAACGAAGTCGTCGAGCAGGCCGATTGCGGCATTCTGCTGGACGTGAACAACATTTATGTTTCCTCGCGCAATCACAGCTTCAATCCATTCGATTATCTCAACAGCGTGCCTGCCGAGCGCGTCGCGCAGATTCACATCGCCGGTCACTCCAAGTTTGAAAAGTACATTCTCGACACACATGACCATCCCGTCATCGACCCGGTGTGGAAGCTCTACGCGCGCGCCATTGAACGCTGCGGCCCCACGGCTACCCTGCTGGAGTGGGATGACAACATTCCATCTTTCGAAGAAGTTCACCGCGAAGCCTTGAAAGCGAACCGCTATCTGCACGCAACCGGCCAGAACGCATCGGAGCATAACGCAACCCGGAACAGCGGCGCGAACCGTACCCGTGTGCGGCAGGCAGAGCCAGCAGGAGTGCGGCCATGAGCACCACTCTGCTCGACCTGCAACGCCGCATGGCCAGCGCCGTTATGCAGCCGCTGACGCGTGCCATGACCACGCCTGCGCGCCGCAGCCATGGCACATCCAACGCGCGGGACGCAGCAGAATTTCTCAAGCCCAATGACCGGCTCACCGCCGTCGAACGACTGCAAATCTACAACCAGCAATATTGGTACCGGCTCTTCGGCAGCCTGGAGGAAGACTATCCCGGTGTACAGGCCGTGCTGGGCCGCACTACGTTTGAACGTGTCCTGCGAGGATATTTGCAGGATTACCCATCCACAACTTTTTCGCTGGCCGCGTTGGGCGCGCACCTGCCAGAGTGGCTGCGTGCGCATCCCAAGCTGACCGCTCCGCGCACGCGACTGGCGCTGGACATGGCGCGGTTGGAGTGGGCACAGATGGAGGCTGCAGAAGCCGCTGAGCTGCCCACTCTGTCGCCGCAGGCCTTGACGGAATTGGATGAAGAGGCACGCTTGCGCCTCCAGCCGCATGTGCGACTGCTCCAGCTTGCCTATCCCGTGGACGATCTGCTGATTCAGATCAACAGCGACCCCGAGGACCGCAGCGCCGCAGGCAATAGCGCAACGGCCACGCGCAAATCTCATTCCGTGCGCCGCGTGGCTGCCCTGCCTCCGAAACGCCTGCATCTGGCCGTGCATCGCCAGCAATTTCAGGTCTATTACAAGCGCCTTGCCGTCGAGGAGTTCACGATGCTCGCGACGCTGCAAAGTGGACAATCCCTGAGCACGGCGTTGGAGGCGGCCTTTGCCAAAAGCCGCCTGCACGAGCAGCAACGCGCTGAGCGCGTCCAAAAAATCTTTCAGGATTGGATGATGCTGCACTGGCTTGGCCAGCCGGATGCAGCAGCACTCAACACACTTCGCACTGGAGCACACACATGAAATCTTCCAGCAGCCTGCATTGGATTTCGAACCTTTACGCACTCTTCCGCAGCGCAGCCAACATGCTGCAATCACCGCTGCTGCTGGCCGTGCGCCTGTACTGGGGCTGGCAATTTGCCCAGAACGGCTGGGCCAAGATGCATCATCTGTCCAAAATTACGGAGTATTTCACCAGCCTCGGCGTACCCTTCCCAGCCTTCAATGCTCCATTTGTTTCTGGCGTTGAGTTTCTGGGTGGAATCCTGCTGATCCTGGGTCTGTGCGCGCGTCCGGTAGCGCTGATACTGGCCATCGACATGTTCGTCGCCTTTTGGACCGCCGACCGTGCCGCGCTGCTCTCCATCTTCCGCGACCCTAGCACCTTCTACACCGCCGATCCATATACCTTCTTGTTTGCTTCACTGTTGATTCTTATTTTCGGCGCAGGCTTTTTCTCTCTGGATCGATGGATAAACGAAGAAGCCTACTTATAATTTATTACCCAAACCATGGTTCAGTAACTACTCGAAGAAAATGTTTGACGCAACCACCCCGCTGCGCGCTAACACCTGTGCAAACAGATACTTCTGAAAAATAAATTCCTTGTCAGCCCCATCACTTTCAGCTACGCCGACGGAGACATATCAACATATTTTTCTCTTCAAATTGGAGCATCATTCCTATTGCTTATGACACGCATGTCGCCTGTAGCCGACAAATTCACGCTGTATATTCGTGTTTGTCCCAAACACACAAACAAGTAAGCATCAAAATCCTGCTGCTACTTGGCATTGCTGGTGCCGCGCTCCTCGCCGGTTGCGGTGGCTCGTCAGCCACCAGATTGTCGGGGCAAGGGGGAGGTGGTGGCACTAACCCACAGCCGACCATCATCACTGTGCAGT
>DAHUZD010000311.1 GCA_027306745.1 Acidobacteriaceae bacterium | reverse complement strand
GACGCTTGGACTGTGTGAAGACCACCCTGCCCTGCTGCAACAGCACGGCTGAGTTCATTCTGCGCTTGCCCGCTGGGTTGGACGCAGGCGTCACCGTGCCGCAGACAATCGAAATGCTGCCATCGGCGGTCAATGGCGCTATCGCGTCCACCACCTGCTGACATCTCACGGTAAAGGCCGGACGCTCCAGCAAATCCGCAGGCGGGTAGCCGCAGATGGCCATCTCTGGAAAGATCACCAGGCGCGCGCCGCGTTGCGCAGCCTCGCGCGTAAAGGCCTCAATCTTTTTTTGATTGCCAAGAAAGTCCCCGACGGTGGGGTTGATCTGCGCCAGTGCAACAATCACAGCATCAGTCTATCGGCTGCCTGCCGCGATGACAACAAAGCCCGGCGCGCGCGCTTGCCACCGGCCTCAATTGCCGGTGCCATTCAGCACCACGCCAAAGGTGCGCGTCATAATCTTCAGATCCAGCCACAGGCTCCAGTTGTCCACGTAGGCTGTGTCCAGCGAAATGTAATTGTCGAACGAAGGATCCTGCCGCGCATTCACCTGCCACAGGCCCGTGATGCCCGGCTGCACATCCAGCCTGCGCAAGTGGTGCAGATCATACTGGCGCACCTCACCGGCTAGCGGTGGACGCGGGCCAACGATGCTCATGTCGCCGATCAACACATTCCAGAACTGTGGCAGCTCGTCCAGGGAGTATTTGCGCAGAAACGTTCCCAGCCGCGTCACGCGTGGGTCATGGCGAATCTTGAAGAGTACGCCGTCGCGCTCATTCATGTGCCGCAAGGCTTCCTTGCGCGCCTCGGCGTCCACCACCATGGTGCGGAACTTGAAACAGCGAAAGGTTCTGCCTTTGCGCCCGATCCGCTCCGCCGAATAGAAAACCGGCCCCGGCGAGTCCAGCCGCACGGCCAGCGCCAGCATCGCCATCAGCGGGGCCAGCGTCACCAACGCAAATACGGAGGCGCATATATCCAACATCCGCTTGGCCATCAACCCCACGGCAGGAATCTGCTTGCGGTGCAGCGGCAGGGTCGGAAATTGCCCAACGTACTCCACCGGCGCGTGCCAGGAGATGCCGTCGTATAGGTCAGGGACGACACGCACATCCACACCGCAGGCTGTGGCTTCGGCCAGCAACTGTTTGATGGTGCCGCGCTCGCAGGGTCCCGTGATGAAGATGTCGTCAATAAAGTGCTGGCGCACCAGCCGCGAGAGTTCCGACACATCGCCCAATACGGCGTCCACGCTGCAATAGTGGTCCTGCTCAGTGCGAACAAATCCTTTGCAGGAGTATCCCAGCCGCCGCACGCGCTGCAAATGGCTTTGCACAGCGGCTGCGGCGGTTCCCGTGCCCACGATCAAAACGTTGCGCGTGTTGATGCCCTGCTCAAACCGCTTGTAGGTGATGTGGCTGCGAACGGCCCGACGCAGGCACATCAACACCGTTGAGAGCACAATCGTCGTTGTCACCACGGCGCGGGAGATGGCATCCTCGCGCGTAAAATACAGCGCTCCAGCCAGAATCAACCCCGCCGTCAGGCTGGCCTCCAGGCAAAGCCTCTGCTCCCGTAACCGGCTGCGGCTCATCAACACTTCATACAGGCCATACGAGCGGTTGACGGCCACCAGTACCAGTGAAAACCCAGCCATGTAGAGGTAGAAAACCGCAGGATTGGCATACTGTTGGGCGCTGCCGGGCAGCATGGAACTCTGCGCGAGAAAATGATGGAAGTACGTCGCCAGCAGGGCCGAGAAAGCCACGGTCGCGCAGTCAGCCAGCATCCACACCGACGCCGTAGAGCCGGAATCGACGGCCCGCCGGTTCGGCGCATCCATCCCAGCCGGGCGTGGGCTAGCAGCTTGCTGATATCGTGATGGCCTGGCTACAGACCAATGGGTAAAATCCGGGGATGCCATTTTGTATCTTCCCTGCTTGCGCTGAGTTCACAAGTTCGAACCAAATCGAGAAGAGGTACAAGGTTCCGCAAACCAATCGAAACGTGTCGCCGGACCCAGTCTTCGCCGAACCATTTTCTTAACAATAGGTTCCGGCAAAAATGGGCTGGGTGTTTTCCTGCTTTTCACCCGAATTCAACACGTACGCAGCGCTACGGGAGCAAGCAGCAGCGTTGCCCATCGGCAACACTGACACCCAAAGCTCTCCTGTTCTTTACCTTATGATGTTACCTGTAAATTTCTTGTTTTCGCAAGATGAATCTGGCTGGAAATTCCAGATGCCTCAAGAGCGTCAACAGTGACTTTTGAGGCATTTAGGCGAAGATTTCTCGTTCATCCATCACTTGGAACATCTGCAAGACCGGGTCTGCGCTCTGCTGGAACTCTTGCACTCTGCCCCAGAAGTGCACCCGGCCTTCATGCAGAAACAGCACGCGATCCGCCAGGGCGTAAGCAAAGCGCAGATCGTGCGTCACCACAATACTGGTCAAGCGCAGTTGCTGGCGCAGCTTTTGCAGCAAGTCGGCCATGCGATGCGCCATCAGCGGATCCACCATTGTGGTCGGCTCGTCGTACAGAATTGCCTCCGGTTGCGCAGCCAGGGCGCGCGCAATGGCCACGGAGCGCTTCATCCCCGTGGACAACTCTGCGGGCATCTGGTCCGCCATGGATTCGACGCCCACCATGGCCAAAAGCCCCTGCACAATTTGATCCAACTGCGCCTCGTCCACTTCCTCGCGCTCGCGCAAGGGAAACGCCACATTCTCCGCCACGCTGAGTGAATCAAACAGCGCGCCGCTCTGAAAGACCATGGTGACCTTGCGCCGGATGGGCAGCAGTTGCTCCTCGTTGAATTGCGTAATCTCCTGGCCAGCCACATAAATGCTGCCGCTATCGGGCTTCAAAAATCCCATGATGTGCTGTAGTGAAACGGACTTGCCCACGCCACTGCGGCCCAGAATGCAAAGTGTTTCGCCCGGCATCACCTGGAAGCTGACCCCGTTGAGCACCTGCAAACTTCCAAAGCTCTTTGAAACATTCTCAAAGGCAATGTAGGGCGTACCGTCGAAGTTCGTCTCTACGCTCATGCTGTCTTCCACCATGCTGGAGCGGGCGGCATCAGTCTGTCATCCCTCGCAGACTCATCCAGTCCCGCGGCGTGTTCAGGTTCAGAAACCAGCGCTCTGCATCGGCCTCTACGCACTCCATCTGCACAATGGCTTCGCTGGGCGCAGCCGCCGCCAGCGCCTGCGTCACCTTCCACTTCTCTGCCTGCGCGGCTTGGCGCAGCCCCGGCAACAACGCCCGATGATACGCCGCGCACAGCGGCTGAGGCTGACCCTGCACCGTGGGCAACACTGCCCAGGCCTGGCTCTCCTCAGTTTCCAGCAGGATTTTTTTCAACACCTCCACCGGCAATAGCGGAACATCCACCGGCAAAAAAAGATTCCAGTCTGTCCGGCTTTTCTCCAGCGCCGCCAACAAACCGCCCAGTGGACCAATCGGTCCGCATTCCACTCCGTCAATGACCACGCTGGCATCGCGCAACAAGGTTACATCCGTGCGTAGATCGCGTCGGTTGGAGCAGATGCGTACCGTCGAACAGACCGCGCGCAACTTGCCCAGCGCAAGATCGAGCAGCGTCACGCCGCGCCACGGAAGCAAAACTTTGTCCTGCCCCATGCGCCGACTCAATCCACCGGCCAGCAAATGTCCTGTTACTGGAGCTGGAAACCGCATCCGCTACTTCCCCAATCGCTCAAAGAAATCAATCAACGTCGCAATGCCATCGTAAAAGTTGGCGATGCAAAACTTTTCATTCGGCGCGTGCAGATTGTCATCCGGCAGCCCAAAGCCCATCATCACCGTGGGAATCTTCAAGTGGCGCTCAAAGTCCCCAACGATGGGAATTGAGCCGCCCGAGCGGATAAAGACCGTCTCGCGCCCGAAGACCGTATGCAGGGCCTCCGTCGCCGCACGCACATAAGCGTTGTCTGTGCCAATCACAATGGCATCGCCAAAATGGATCAGCCGCACCTCCACCGTGACGCCAGCGGGACAAATCGATTCGGCAAATTGTTTGTAGCGCTCAAAAGTGCGCTGCGGCTGCATCTCCGGCGCAAGACGCATGGAGACCTTGGCCACGGCCTTGGCGGGAATCACTGTCTTGGCTCCGGCTCCCGTAAAGCCGCCAGGCATGCCATGCACCTCCAGCGTGGGCCGCGCCCAAAGACGCTCCAGCACGGAATAGTTGGCCTCTCCCACCAGCGCTGTCGCGCCCATCTCATCGTGCAACAACTTCTCTTCATCGAAGGGCAGGCGCTTCCACGTGGCCATCTCCGCGGCAGAAGGCGCTTGCAACTCATCATAAAAACCAGGTATTTGGATTCGCCCGTCCGGGGTCTTCATCTGCGCCAGCATCCAGCAGAGCGCTTGAAATGGATTGGGCGCGGCTCCTCCATACAAACCCGAGTGCAGATCGGTTTTCGCGCCGCGCACCTCCAACTCGGTATAGATCATGCCGCGCAGGCCCACGCACAACGTCGGCAGCCCCGAAGCAAACATCTCCGTGTCGGAGACCAAAGCAAAATCCGCCGCCAGCGTTTCTGGATGCTGGCGCAGATATTCTGCGATGCCCTCTCCGCCCACTTCCTCTTCGCCTTCAATCAACAGCCGCACGTTCAGCGGCAGTTGGCCGCTGTGCGCATGCATCAGGCTCTCCAGCGCTTTGATGTGCATGTACATCTGGCCTTTGTCATCGACCGCGCCGCGCGCATACAGATTGCCATTGCGCTCCGCCGGCTCAAATGGCGGCGAAAGCCACTCCTCCAGAGGGTCGGGCGGCTGCACATCATAGTGGCCATAGCAGAGACAGGTGGGCCGGCCCGGAGCGTGCAGCCAATCTGCATAGACCAGCGGATGCCCGGCTGTTTCGATCAGCCGTACGTGCTCCATGCCAATGCGTTGCAGCTCGCGCACCAGAAACTCCGCCGCGCGGCGCACATCGCCTGCATGCTCTGGCAGCGTAGATATGGAGGGAATGCGCAACAGGTCTTTTAATTCTTCCAAAAAGCGCGCTTGATTCTGCCGGGCAAAAGCGACTGCAGGTGAGGGCATGAACAACTCCTGTTCCCAGTTTGCCACGGCACGCGCCGGGGCCAGCACGGGCGACCGCAAGTTTTCCAGTCCGAAAAACAGGGCCATTCAGCTTTATCTTACAAAGTACTTTGATTCGCAAAGCACTTTTTTGTGCGGGAGGGGGTTTTCCCAGGTCAGTACACTGGCAAAGTTGGATCGATGCGCTCGGACCAGGCGTCCACTCCGCCAGCCAGAGATTGCGTGCGCGTGTAGCCTTGCTCACGCATCCAGCGGGTGACGTGCAGTGAGCGTACGCCGTGATGGCAGATGACAATGATGTGCTGATCGGGACGGATTGCGTGGTGCAGGCGATCCGGCAACTCCCCCATGGGAATGTGCAGACATCCGGGCAGAGCGCAGATTTGTACCTCCCACAGCTCGCGCACGTCGAGCAGAAGAAAGGCCGGACCGGGTGCAGCCTGTTCGGATGCCACGGAGGCCTGGCGGCTTAGTAAATGCTCTGCCAAAGCCTCCACAGTGATCTCAACATTCATGTACAGCCAGAATACCTTCTGCGCGCTCTAGCGGGAAGCCGGAGCCGCAGCCGGTAAAGCGGTGGGCACTACATGACTGTTCATCGTGCCCAGCGCCTCAGTAAATGCCTGCGAGCGGATATGCACGGTGCCCTGAAAAGGATCATCAATATCTGCAATGGATACCAGAACCAGCGAGACCGTTCCCGTCAGCGCTAGAACCAGCAGGAAGTGGAGCCGGGGATTGTCACTGCCGATGAAGCAGGCAGCCAGAACCGTGATGATGCCACAGACGATGAGCACATCCCAGAGAATCTGCGGGAGGCTGGAAACGTTTTGCATCTCACGAATGTGGCGGCACTGGCCAAGTGCGCTCAGTTGATCGAGTGCATGGCTTAAATGAATCTGCTCGCCTGCATCTGTTGCAGGCGTGCTGATCATCACCGCCCACATCTGCTGTAGAAATGGATGCCCGGCGCTGACTGGCTCACCGATATTCATCATCGGCCATTCTTTTTCGATGAGCACATGCGCATATTGCTTGCAGAGGCTCTGAATCTGATCCCGCTGCTGCGCGGGCAGGCCGTCGGCGTCCTGGAAAAGATTCAGCAGAGCGCTGGCCTCGTTGTCCACGTTCATGTCGGCAGCTTGAAAATTGCCCCAGACGGCAAAGATCATAAAACCGATGACCACGGCATAGATGGTGCCAATGATGGCCAACTGCCATCCGATGACGTCGTTATGCGGACGCCGGTGCACCGAAGGCCAGAAGCGGTTTAAGACAAATAGAAACGCTGTGGCCAGCAACAAGCTAATCACGAGAATGCGAATATCGTCGTATCCATTCAGCACGTGGAACATTTGCCTCCCTGGCGGCTGCAAGCATGAATTTCAGTCATCCTACAGGAAAGCCGGCAGCGGTCAAAATAAATTTTACGCAGAACGCGGCACTGTATTCCCGCGGAGAAAAGCGATAGGCTGGAAACCAGCGATATGAACGCAGCGCAGAAGGTTTTGATAGTCGAAGACGAGTTGAATGCCCGGCTGGGGCTGGCCGAGCTGATCTCCGGCTGGGGCTATCGCACGGAAATGGCCGAGGACGGAGTGGAGGCGCTGGAGAAGATCGCCAGCTTTCAACCCGCCATGCTCGTGCTGGATATGCGCATGCCGCGCATGGATGGGCTGCAACTGCTGGCACATCTGCATGAGCAGGAGATCAAACTGACTGTCATCATGCTGACCGCGCAGGGCACCATTGACAGCGCCGTGGAGGCAATGCGGCTCGGTGCGTATGACTACATCCAGAAGCCGGTTGATCCGCACCGCCTGCGCACGATTCTGGCCAACGCCAGCCGCCAGCAGGAGACCGAACGCGAACTGGAGATCACACGCCGCCGTTTGCGCGACACCGGCGTATTGGGTTCGCTGGTCGGCCAGTCGCAGGCGATGCAGGAAATCTTCCGGCTCGTGGAGCAGATCGCCTCCAGCAACGTCTCCGTGTTGATTACCGGCGAAAGCGGCACCGGCAAGGAGATCGTGGCGCGTACGCTGCATCAATTGAGTCCGCGCGCCAACAAGCCGTTCGTAGCCGTCAATTGCGCCGCGATACCTGAGACGTTGATCGAGAGCGAAATTTTTGGCCATGAACAGGGCGCATTTACCGGAGCGCTGGAGCGGCGATCGGGCTGCTTTGAGCTGGCCGAAGAGGGCACGCTGCTGCTGGATGAGATTGGCGAGATGCCGATTGCCACACAGGCCAAGCTGTTGCGCGTGCTGGAAGAACGCCGACTGCGGCGACTGGGCAGCAAGGTGGAAACAGCGGTGAATGTGCGCGTGCTAGCCGCCACCAACAAAGACCCACAAAGCGCCATCGCGGACGGCCATCTGCGCGGAGATTTGTTTTACCGGCTGAACGTCTTCAACATTCACATGCCTCCGCTGCGCGAGCACATGGAAGACATTCCCCTGCTGGCCGAGGCGATGATCCGCGACATGAATGCGCGGCATGGCCGCTCCGTGCAGGGCATCTCTGGCGAAGTGCTGGAGGTGTTTGCCTCCTATAACTGGCCGGGCAATGTGCGTGAACTGCGCAATACGCTGGAGCGGGCCGTGATTCTGTGCGGCAGCGGCGACTTGCAGCGCGGGCATCTGCCGCCGGGCTTTGGGGCGCAGGCCGGCGGCGCTGGCTCTTCCACGGCAGAACAGATCGCCGTCCCGGTAGGAGCCACGGTCGAGGTGGCGGAGCGGTTATTGATTCTGAAGACACTGCACGCAACAGGCAATAACAAGACACGCGCGGCGGAGATGCTGGGCATCAGCCTGAAGACGCTGCACAACAAGTTGAAGGAATATGGGCCGGGCGCGTAGGAAAATCGCCGCAAAACAAAAAGATTCCGCCCATGGCCGCCAAGCCTTACAATCGTGCCAGCCCTTTACCCGGAAGAATAGCCGAGTGAGCGACTGCGAGAAACCATGCGACTGCGACTCAAGCTGGTATTAACGGTTACGGCAATGGTCTTTGCCGTCGTCGTCGCGCTTTCTGGCATCTACCTGGCGCAATTGCTCTCTGAGCGGATTGAGCAGACCTACCAACACAATGACATCACGGCGCACCAGGTGCTGCTGGCCACGCGCAGTGCACTGGCCACGGGTCTGGCGCAATCCACAGTACCGACGAATGACCCGGCGGCTCTGCGTACGGCCATGGTGACGGCGCTGCAAACCGATGCCGCTCTGCAACAATTGCTGGGTTCCATCATCCGCTATTCGCCCACGGTGTATGACGTAACAATTGCGGATGCGAACAACACCGGACTGCTGAGCACCGACCCTACCTTGCAGGATCAGCCCGTGCCGCAGCGTCCGCGGTTTGACATGTTGCGCAAGACCAACCCCTGGCGGCAGTTTCGCACCGTCTTTGGCCAGCCCGCCGTGTATGACATCGACTTGTCTCTGAACCTAAATAGCAAGCCATTTTTGACGGTGCATGTGGGCGTGCGCACGACGTTTTTGCGTGGCGAGCTGGCACCCTGGATGCGGCTGGAAGTGGCGACGGTGCTGCTGGCTCTACTGGTCTGTCTGGCGCTGTCGGCATGGCTGTCCAACATGGCTCTGCGCCCGTTGCAGGTGATCAGCGACCGGCTGGATCAGTTTATGCTGGCCGCGCCGGAAGAGGCCGAAGATGGACGCGGGCCGGTGGCGGCTCTGCCAGCGCCGAAGGATGAAATCTCTCGCGTGGAGAGCAAGATTGAACGCATTGGGCAAAGAATGCGCAGCGTGGAAGAGGTCTTCTCTGCCCTGCAGACGAACCTGAACCAGGTGATGGAGAACCTGCAGGACGGCATCATGCTGTTTACGCGCGACGCGCGCGCGGTGATGGTGAGCGACTCGGCGCAACGATTTTTATCGTTGAAGCAAAAGCAGATTCTGGGCATGGAGCTGCATGAAATCTTTGACCGGCAGACGGCACTGGGACTGGTGGTGCGGCGGGCCTTTAATGCGCGCAAGCCGCTGCTGCAACAGACGGTGATGACCGAGTCAGGCCGCGCCGTTCAGGTGTCACTGGACTTTATTCACGACGAGGCCAGCGAAGATTCCACGGAGACGCTGGGCGCTCTGTTGACGCTGCATGACAGCGAAAGCATGAAGCAGATTGAAAATGAGCTGGAGGTATCACGCAGGCTGGCCGAGATCGGACGCCGGACCTCTGGCGTGGGCCATGAGGTGAAAAACCCCATCAACGCGATCGTGGTGCATCTGGAGCTGATGCGCGGCAAGCTGGAGCGCAAGGAGGATGGCGCATCGCGGCACTTGGACATTATTCAGGGGGAGATTCAACGGCTGGACCGGGTGGTGCAGACGCTGGTGGATTTTTCGCGGCCCGTCAATCTGGAGCTGGCCGTGCAGGATGTGGCGCAGGTGGTGGCCTCGGTGCTGGAGCTGGCTGCGCCGGAGCTGGAGCAGCGCTCGGTTCACGTGGAAAGCCTGTATCCGCCGCTGCCGCTGGCGGCGCGGTTGGATGCTGGGCTGTTCCGGCAGGCGCTGTTGAATGTGGTGCTGAACGGCGCGCAGGCCATGGCGGAAGGCGGGCGGCTGGAGGTGGAGGTTCGGCAGGAGGGACGCACCGCCGCCATTCACATTCGAGACGAAGGCTGCGGAATTCCCAAGGAAATTCAGGACCGCATCTTCAATTTGTACTTCACCACCAAGCGCGAGGGCACGGGCATCGGCCTGGCGATGACGTATCGAATTCTGCAATTGCACAATGGCTCAATCGCGGTAGAATCGAGACCAGACCGGGGCACTGAATTTATCTTGCGCATTCCCGCCAGTGCGGCCCAAGAGCTGGCCATGGGAGCCGTGCAGCCTGTTGAGATGTATGCAGGGCAGGCAGCCTCCTTGGCTCCGCCGGAGACGATGTAAGGAGCCGAATGAAACGCTTTGGTGTGGGGCTGGCGCTGATTGCACTGTCGTGCACGGGATGCTCGCATTTGCCTTGGCATAAGAATCCTCCGCCCAAGGCGCAGGCTCCGGCTATTCAGCCGAAACCGGCAGCGCCAGCCCCGGCACCAAAACCCGCTCCGCCACCCGTGGTGCCTGCACCGGCTCCGACGCCTGCGCCAGCCCCGGCTGCCGCGCCCAAGCCGGTCAAAAAACATATTTATCATCACAAGCCGAAACCGGCGGCGAAGCCAGCGGCAACCGCTGCCCCTGCGGCTCCTGCTGCGCCACAGGCGAACTCACTGGTCGGCATGTTGTCGGAGGGAGATGCGGCGGGGAATCCGGCGCTGCGCAAGCAGACCACCGATTTGATTGCCGCAACGCAGCGGCAGCTACAAAGCGTTCGCGCCAGCCGGATGGCCGCTCGGAAAGACACGGTGACGCAGGTGCGGCTGTTCCTGAGCCAGGCGCGGCAGGCCATGGCCATGAACGACCTGCAAGGTGCAAACACGCTGGCGACCAAGGCGAAGATTCTGGTGGATGAGTTGTTAAAGTAGCGCGAAAATGTGCGCAAGGGATGGAGTTTTTAGCGCTCGCCCCATTTGAGCTTCGCGCGCAAAACGTCAAAAAAGCTGAGCGTGTTGTGCATGCGCACCAAGCGGATGCTCTGCTGGGATTTGCAGCAATGCAGCGTGTCTCCCAAGCGCATCTCGATGGCCTCTTGCCCATCGACTGTTAAATACAACTGCTCGGGCACGCCTTCAATCTGCACGGCTACCTGCGCGTTTCCGCGCACAACCAGCGGACGGATGGTGAGCAGGTGCGGACAGACGGCGGTGAGGACCATGCCGTCCACATCGGGGGCCAGAATGGGGCCGTTGGCGGCGAGGTTGTAGGCCGTGGAGCCGGTCGGCGTGGAAACGATGACGCCGTCGGCGCGGAAGGATGCGACAGGGTTGCCATCCAGACGAATGGCGAAGTTGGCCATGCGGGCGATGGTGCCCTTGGCGATGACGACGTCATTGAGCGCTTCAAAGCTGTGGTGCACCAGACCTTCGCGGCGTACTTCTGCGTGCAGCATGGAACGTTCGTCGATGCCGCAGACCTGATGGGTCCAGGCTTCCAGCGTGGCGTAGAGGTTGGTGAGCGGGACTTCTGTAAGAAAACCGAGCGAGCCGAGATTGACACTGAGAATGGGCGTGCCCGTGTGCGCAAAAGCACGCGCGGCAGCCAGCAGCGTACCATCGCCACCCAGAACGATGACCAACTCCGGGGAGTGCGCGGGCATGTCATGGCGTGCGGTAGATTGGGCCGAGGAAAGATAACTGGCGCTAATCGGGTCCAGCAGCGGAGTGAGGCCGTGGCCGCGCAGCCAGACCGTCAACTCCGGCAGAATCACGGATAGTTCCGGCTTCTGCGGCTTGGCAATGATGGCGATCGGTCGCATGGGACTTGCCTGCCCTTCCTGCTTACGGAGCTGTGACGCGAACCTGCACGCCGGTGCCGGTCATCACCAGGGAGTCAGAGATGGTGTCATCATCCGTGCGGATAATGGAAAGAATGTTGCTGTCCGGCGATACGGCATAAACCTTGCCTGTGGGCGTGCCGGTGGTGGCGGCAATGGAAATCGGGTGACCGGCGACAGGAATCGTGGCCAGCACCTGATTGCTGTTCAGGCTGACTGAGCTGACCGTTCCATCCGCCTGATTGGCGACGTAGACGCGCGTACCATCCTGCAAAACTGCGACGGAGGAAGGATTGTTGCCGACTGGAATGGTGGCAATGATCTGCCCGAAGTTTGGCGTGTCGTTACCGTAGGAGTCGAGGCTAATATTGATGAGCGTCAGCGTATTGGACTGCTGGCTGACCACGGCCAGAACGCTGCCAATGTTGTAGATATCCGCCCAGACCGGCTGCGGCGCAAGACCATTGGGTCCCGCGGGCAGGGTGATGACGCCATTGCGGAAGTTGGGCGCTTTGGGATTGTTCGGGTTGTTGACGTCCAAATCCAACTGGTTCTGCTGGCTGTCAATCACCGTGATGGTTCCGCTGTAGCGGTTCAAGACAAAGGTGCGACGATCGTCTTGTGACATGACGCCGTAGATGGGGCAAACACCCGCAGGAATAATCGAGGAAATGGTGTTGGTTGCGACCTCAATGGCGGTGATGGTTCCATTGCCGGCTGCGGAGGTGCAAGAGGTAGCCGTTGCGCCCGTGCCTTCAGACAGCGTATAGAAACGTTGCGTGCTGGCATTGCCGATGAGGTTGA
>DAHUZD010000239.1 GCA_027306745.1 Acidobacteriaceae bacterium | reverse complement strand
CGCCTTGAAAGTCCACCTTGGACTGCTGGAAGCTATAGCGCAACTGGTCGGTCCAGTGCGGACTGAAGATGTGCGTCCAGTCCGCGCCCACGGAATGGTTGGGGTTCATGATGTTGACATACTGGCCTTGCGCAATTGAGGGAGCCGGCGAGCCTGCGGTCTGGTCATATTGGTGAAAGTAACGCAGAGAAAAACGATCGTTGACTGAAGGCTGCCAGTCGATGCGCCCAAGCTGCTCCTGATCCGTGTAGGGAGTGGGGATGGAGCGCTGAAACTGCGCCACCTGAACCGGCGCCGGCCCGTTGGGCGTGGTGACGGTTTCCGTGGTGACGGTTCCCGGAATCGCGATCGGGTTGCCGACGCTGATGCCAAACGGACCGGCGGTCTTCAGAATGTTGACGGCGGGGTTGCCGGGGAAGTCCGCCGCAAGCTGTTGCAGGCCGGTGAGAGTTGGCGTCACCGCGCCCTGTGAGCCGGAGGGTTGCGTACCGGTAAAGGCCCGCTCCCAATAGACGCTGCCAAAAAACCAGAGCCTGTCCTTCAGGATCGGTCCGCCGAAGGTGCCGCCGAAGCGGTTGTCAACCAGGCGCGGGCGCGTTGGCACGATGCAGCCGGTCGTGGCTGGATCCTGACCCGGCAGGCAGTAGCCAAACAGCGGTGATTTCTGCTGATTGTCCAGCGAGCTGAGCCAGGAGCCGGTGTAAAACTCAAACGCTGTGCCGTGGAAGACGTTCGTGCCGCTCTTGGTGATGTAGTTGACCACCGATCCCATGTTGTGGCCATACTCGGCGCTAAAGTTGTCTGTGATGACTTGAATTTCCGCCAGCGCGTCGGGGTTGCCAAAATAAATCATCGGTCCGGCGATGGAGTTGTCATTGTTCGATTGGCCGTCAATCTCAAAGTTGTTGGAGCGGCCACGCTGGCCGTTGACGGAGATACCCGCACCGCTGGAGTTGCTGTAGTTGTCGTCCAGCGTGCGCGCGACGCCGGGCACCAGCAGGGCAATGGAGTCAAAGCCATTGGCCAGCGGCAGGCTTTCAATCTGCAAGGCGGAAAATATGGTGGACACCTGCGACTCGGTTGTGTCCAACTGCACAGGATTGCTTTGCTGCACGGTCACTTTGGAGGCAACGCCGCCCAGGCCCAGCTTTTTGCCGCCCAGGTCAGAGACCACGCCTGCCACCACCTGCACGTCCTCGACGCGCATGGGGCGAAAGCCCGTGGCCGAGATGGCGATCGTGTACGTGCCAATGGGCGCATTCTGGAAGTAGAAGTCTCCGTTGTCCAGCGACAGCGTGTCCCGGCGTGCGCCCGTGCGCAACTCAACAGCCGTCACGGCGGCACCGGGTACGACGGCTCCGCGCGGATCCATGACGGTGCCGGAGATGGCTCCCGTGATGATGCCTTGCGCGCAAACGAGGTGTGCGCCGCAGAGAAGCATCCAGACAGAGCGCGCGAGCCAGGGTAGGGAACGGGCTGGGGTACGGGGAAAGGTTCGCATCCAAGCTCCTGAAAATCAACACCATGCAAGTGTCGAGCGCTTCCACGCTCTTTGAGTCGCTGCACGAAAAACGGTGCAGGGTCTCATCTTAAATCTGATCGGCAGATTTTGTGCGCAAAAAAATACCGGACGAGGCAATTTTTTCTTAAGGATGCGACGATTGGTTCCGTTTTGGCCTTGGCGAAAAACCGCGCGGCCAAGCCGATGCGGTACAACGGATGTATCGCTGATGGAACTGCAACTGGCCACGATCGAAGTCCGTCGCGCAGGGCGCAACCACGGGCCAGCGCGTGCTTGGCTGCAAGACTATGCCGCGCGCATCGGGCGCTTCTGCCGCTTCGAACACGCCGTATTTTCCTCGGAAGCTGCGCTGCTCCAGTCCTGCAAGCGAACGCAGACGCGCAGGCCGCCGCTGCTGGTTCTGCTCGACAGCCGCGGCAAAACGATGGCCTCCGAAGCCTTGGCTGCCTGGCTGGACGCGCAGCAAAACATGGGCGCGCAGCGCATCGTCTTTGCCATCGGGCCGGCCGATGGCTGGTCGCCGGAGGCACGCGCGCAGGCGGGCCTGCTGCTGTCTCTGGGGCCGATGACGCTGGCCCATGAACTGGCCGCCGTGGTCGTGGCCGAGCAGGTCTATCGCGCCTTCACCATCCTCAAAGGCCTGCCATATCATCTGGGCCACGGCGGGTGATGCCGCGCCTGCACCTCCCACGACGGCCAGCAGCCTTGTGTCAGGCTATTGCGGCTCCAATGCTTGATAAAGTGCATCTGTGCCAGTCAGCGGAGGCGGCAGCGGCGGTGGTGTGGGTGGCGGGGGCGTGATCAGCGCAGTTTCCCGGCTGCGCGCGGATGCTTCTACCAGCATCTTGCCTTCGTCTCGATTGACTGGGTAGGCGGTCATATACATGCCGCCCACATCGCCATTTGGGGATTCAGCGTCCAGCATGTATGCGGCTAGGTATTTGGTTTTTCCTTTCTGGGCCGCCACTTGTTGCAGGGCGATGAAGTTGCCATACAGATGGGATTTTTCCGCAAAACAAACATGATGCTCTCCCGGTGGGATGCGCAGTGGGAAATAGGATTTATTCTGGAGCGCTCCCACCCACTTTCCATCCACGCCCACTTTGATGACAGGCCCGCGTGTCTTGATTAGTCCACCCCAGATATGGGTGTCAAACACAAAGTTCACCAAGGTATTTTGGCTGGGTGGTTTTGGCAGGGACAGGGTGGGGTCTAGTGCGACTTTGATCTGCGTATTCAGCGGGCCACAGGCCGCCAGCACCGCAGGGTTCTGCTTGGGGCTGACGAGCTGAGAGACTGCACGACGCGTCAGGATGTGGTTGGGGGGCAGGGCTGCTTTTGCCGCAGCTAAGGCTGCTGGCGTATGCAGGTACATCTTCAGTTCGTCAGGATCCGTCGGACGCAGGAGAAACGCGTTGTTGCTGTGCATGTCTGTGAGCAATACCGTCGTATAGGCATAGGTTTTGCCCGCTTCTACGTGCAGCGTGTCCAACTCTACATAGGGGCTAAGCAGAGGCGCGGAGTATTTTGCGCAGACAGGATAGGTTCCTGGCGCCAGATTCAGCGCCACAAACGAAGGCGGAGCCATCGCTCCAACCCACTTACCGTCTACTCCAATGTGAATGTGAGTGCCGAAGGCGTTTACGCTGAGGCTGTAGGGGTCATAGAAAAAATAGACGAGTGCTTTACCGTCCGCAGGTTTGGCAATGTATTGGTTGGTGGTGAAGGCATGGTTGTCGATATGGCCATGCGCGGGGCCGCAGGCGGCCTGCATGGCGGCGGTGTGTTCCATTTCCAGCATGTGTATGTTTTCCGCAGAAGCTGCACCACAACTGGCCACAGCGCTGATGCAGGCGAAGAGAAACACGGCGCGGAATTTCATGGGGCCTCCTGCTGAAGAACTTCCATGGGACTGCTATGGTTGCACCACAACGCGCGCGCAGAATGCCTAGGGGGACGCACTGCCATACTTGCTGTGGATCCTAGCATTCAGAAACATCTCGGCTTCGTTGGCTGCAACACGATCCAGGGATGCGTAGATGTTGGCACCCGACGTGCGACTCAAAAGATAGTAGGTTTGTCCTGCTTGAGCATCAATCCGATTCAGGGCAACCTGATTACCCCCGTGCATGTTCGTCATGAGCAGGATGGAAAAGGGGATGCTTCCATGTGGCGGCATCACGGCGCAAAAATGATGTACGCCCGGAGGAATATCCACGGCGATATCCCCATACGGACGGTTTTGTCCAATCCATTGGCCATCCATGCCGATTTTTGTGGAGGGCGTATGCGAAAACGTGGATCCCAGCGCATACGTGATGACGTAAACACGCGCCATGCCCGGTGGAATCTGCGCAGGGACGCTGGGCGCCGGTAGATTCGATGGCTTCTTGCCGATCGGGCCACAGGCTGCACGCGCCGCTGGTGTGAGTAGTGGCTGCGGAATCATCTGGGCCGCAAGTGGAATGGACGGGATGCAGAGCAAAGCCAGCAGTGAGTACTGCAAGAGAAAAGTGCGCATCGAGGCTTCTTCCCGGCGCCGCGACTTGCATGCTGCTTGGCATTCGTCGGCGCATCGCCTGTCTCGTTTGGTTAGACGCAGCGTCCAGGGCGCAGGTGAGCGAAGCGAACGTAACGAGCGCGCCCCACCCTCAAGTTTGTAGGGCATTGACGGTGAGATGGGATCACATCGAATTGCTGGAATTCGAGCCACCGGGATGGTCACCCCAAGGGGTGGTAGACAGAGGCAGCAGCTATTTCAAGTGCAATGCTCTTTTGCTTGGACTTGTCATGCGGCCACCCTGTGATGATGGAGTGGTTGGGGTTATCTGCCACTGGATCCGGCTTCACATCAAGAGATTGTTTTCGGACTGTTGAGGCTGCAAAGTCGGCTCTGCCATAGAGCGTTCGTTTTCTGCACGCCGCAACAAGCCGTCCTGCACGCCAAATCCGTGTTTCAGAAAACCCCTTGTGTCGCGTGACCGAAAGATCAGCATGGGGATGGGGAATGAATTCGTCTGGCTTGATCGTGTTGTCTTTCCGCACGTTCCGCTCGGACAGAACATATCTTGCAAGCTGCTCATCGTCTGCAATAACGCAAACATGGGCTTTGCAGAAGAGGTTACGCAAGATGCGAAGCCTTGCTGCGATCATGCGACCTCAATGCTCTCGATAAGATGAATAATCTCTTTTGGGACAAGCCCATAAAACGGTTGCGATCCATAGTGTTTGCTGGAGCCGACTAGGGCCGCGTAGTAGATGTGCCCACTTGGGCTAATGCTGACCGAAAGCGTCTGACGGGGCGATTTATACCACTCCAGCGTGATATGCCCATCCGGTTCTGCTCCAACACTGGGAGGTGGTGTCACCAGCGGAAGGGCGGATAGAAAATTGAGCGCGATTTCGCGCGCCTCAGCAGTGACGGGTTCAGCCCTGTAGCCATCCCAGTCACTGGATTTGCACTCATCGTATACGCGCGAAACCTCGCCGCGCACCCACGATGCGTTTAGGCCGATGAAGTTAGATTCCTGAAGAATTTGATGCCCTTCCGCGAGCCTTGTTGAGGAATAATTGGAATCCTCGCCAGATCCACGAGATAGGGTCTCAACAGGTCGTACATTTTGTATGTGTTCGAGCGGAAGTGCCAATGCTGCTGTCATCGCGAAAAAATCTCCTTTGATTTTTCCTTGATCGAACCGAAAAATACCTTGTTTTTCAGCCATCGCATCTCATTCAGCGATTTTCTCAGATCAGTGTTGTCGAACCGGAATGGCTGTGTCGTGGCGACATCAATATCGAGGATAAAGCTAAAACCGATCATGGGTTGGCGAGAGGGACGCATCGTTTTAATTATGTTGATCGCATATGGATATCCGGGTACTTGCATTGTCTGCTGGTGCAAAAAACTGGTGATTGGACAATCGAAATCATCTGGAGTTGGCAACGTTATGTACACATAATCGCCAAAATCTGCTGGTTGCTGTAATGGAAAATTGGGATCAATCACGTTTACATAGCGCAAGCCAAGCCTGTTGACCTGTATGGGGCGGACAAAATCTGCGTATGGCTGCCACAGACG
>DAHUZD010000214.1 GCA_027306745.1 Acidobacteriaceae bacterium | reverse complement strand
CCGCGGCCATCAACCGCCCTTTGATTGTGGCGACGCTGTTGCATGGGCAGGCGCGGCTGGCAGACAGTTTGCTGCCGCCGGAGCATTGGGCCTACGCTGCTGCCAATGCTGCGATGGACTATGACCCCGACCGCGCGCGGCGGCTGCTGGATTCGGCTGGCTTTCCCATTGGGCGCGACGGCATCCGTTTCCACGTGCAGATGAAGACCTCCACCGACGAAACGGCGCGTCTGCTTTCCATGGTCTTGCAGCAGGAGCTGAGGAAGGTGGGCATTGCGCTGGATATTCAAAGCTACGAGTTCGCCACGTTTTATGCGGATATTTCGCAGGGCCGGTTTGGAATGTACAGTCTGCGCTGGATTGGCGGTAATGAAGACCCCGATATTTTCCGCTACGCACTAGCCACGGCCAGCGAGCCGCCGCACGGAGCCAATCGCGGCGACTACTCCAACCCCGAGGTGGATGCGCTGTTGCAGCAGGCGCAGCAATCGGTGGATTTGCCAACGCGCCGCACGCTCTACGCCCAGGTGCAGGCGATTGTGGCGCGCGACATGCCAGTTCTGCCGCTTTGGTATATCAATTCAGAAGTCATCTACAACCGCAGGCTGAGCGGCATCACGCCGGTACCGTCGGGCAACTTTGATTTTTTGCGCGCAGCCAGTGTGCGCACTGCATACCCAAAGCCGTAGTGCTGTGCATTACGCTTGAGGAGCTTGCGCGCGCACCCGGTCGGCGATGTTTCGCAGCTCTGGCAGAACGCGGCCCAAAGGCTGAGCCTTTGCATCGTGCCTGCCCAGGGCAAAATACGCGTCGCGGTAAAGCGGGAAGATCTGTTCGTAGATGGCCGCTGCTGCCGGTTGCGGTTGAAAGGTTTTGAAAGGCAGACACATGGCCTGTTGTGCAGCCTCAATGCTGGGGAAGGCTCCAGCGGCCACCAAGGCAACGATTCCTGAGCCGAGGCTGGTTGGCAGGCCGTCTGGCACCAGCACCGGCTTGCCCAGCGCATTGGCGTACACCTGATTGAGTACGGGATTGTGCTGGGGAATGCCGCCTGCGTGGATGACGCGATCCACACGCACGCCGTGCTCGGCCATGCGTTCCAGAATAATGCGAGTGTGCAACGCTGTGCCTTCCAGGGCTGCGAAGAGTTCGTCCTGCGCCGTGTGCATCAGATTCCAGCCGAAGGTGACGCCGCCCAGCTCCGCATTGACGAGTACGGTGCGGTCGCCATTGTCCCAGCTCAGACGCAACAGGCCCGTCTGTCCGGCATGATACTTCTCCAAGCCTTGGGAGAGTGCCTGCACGCTGGTTCCGGCGCGGCGCGCGATGGCCTCAAAGATATCGCCGGTGGCAGACAGCCCAGCCTCGATGCCAGTAAAGGCCGGGTGCACGCTTCCTGGCACAACGCCGCAGACGCCGGGCACCAGCGCCGCCGAGCGTGACATGGCGATGATGCAGGTGGACGTGCCGACGACATTGACCACGTCGCCTTCACGAATGCCAGCACCCAGAGCATCCCAGTGTGCGTCGAATGCGCCTACAGGAATGGGAATGCCGGGTTGCAGGCCTAGCATCTCTGCCCAGTGCGCGCAGAGATGCCCGGCAAGATGGTCAGAGGTCTGGACCGGGCCGCGCAGTTTTTCGCAGACGCCATCCAGCAACGGATCCAGTGCCGAGAAAAAGCTCTGCGGAGGGAAACCTCCCCAGCGCGGATTCCAGAGCCATTTGTGGCCGAGGGCGCAGACGCTGCGTATGGCATCTGCAGGATTTTTGACGCCAGCCAGCGTGGCCGCCACCATGTCGCAATGTTCAAAGGCGCTGGCGAAGTGGGCGCGCTTGTCAGGATTCTGGCGCAGCCAGTAGAGCAACTTGGCAAAGCCCCACTCGTGCGAGTACACGCCACCGCACCAGTCGATGGCTTCGATTTTTTTCTGATGCGCCAGCTCTGTGATCTGCTGCGCCTCCACTTTGGCGCGATGGTCGCACCAAAGCGCATACTCGTCGAGCGGCTGCATCTGCGCATCGACGGGCACGACGCTGGAGCCGGTTGTGTCCAGCGCGATGGCTGCGATGGCAGAGCCAGAAACGCCAGCCTCTGCGACGGCCTGGCGGCAGGCGCGGGCCAGGGCCTGCATGTGGTCGGCGTGGGCCTGCGTGGCGTAGTCGGGGTCTTCGCGCTTGCGGTGCAGCGGATACTCGGCCACGGCCGTTGATAAGCGTCCGCGCGCGCTGTCGAGCAGGGAGACGCGCACGCTCAAGGTTCCAAAATCAACTCCGGCGACGATGGTCATTTTGTTTGGGGATTTCCTTGGCCGTAGGTGGCTGTGGCGCCATGTTTGCGCCGGTGGTGACGGTCGAGCAGATGCTGGGAGATGCCGCGGCCCGGACCCGAGAGTGATTCCGTGTGCAGGGCCATGCGTGCGACAAACTCCAGAATGACGGCGTGGTGCACGGCCTGGTCCAGCGTTGTGCCCCAGCAGAAAGGTGCGTGCCCGGCGACAAGCGCGGCGGGTATGGATTCTGGATCAATCTCTGCGCTGTGAAAGTGTCGAACGATGGCCTCGCCCGTGTTGCGGACGTAGGCCTGTTGCACCTCTTGTGCGCTGAGCACAGGCGTGCAGGGCACCGGCCCATAAAAATAATCAGCGTGCGTGGTGCCATAGCAGGGGATGGCGCGGCCTGCTTGCGCCCAGATGGTGGCATATTCCGAATGTGTGTGCACCACTGCGCCAATCGAGACAAAAGCGCGATAGAGCACAATGTGCGTATCCAGATCCGAGGATGGCCGCAGCGATCCCGCAACGATCTTGCCGTCCAGATCGGTGACGACGATGTCGGAGGGTTTCAGTTCCGCATAGGGCACGCCGCTGGGCTTAATGGCGACCAAGCCTTGTGCGCGATCGATAGCGCTGACATTACCAAAGGTGGAGAGCACCAATCCGTGCCGGACAATCGCCTGATTGGCCTCCACCACCTGTTGCCGTAGTTCTTCGAGCATTCTTGTTCCTTGCCTCAATGATAGTGAATTTCAAAAACAGAGATGGAATCGGGCGGGATGCTCCGCTGGAAACTGGATGCAACGCCCGCGATGGAGCTGCTCACAGGCGCGATGCGCATAGGATCAGCCAGCGTGTTGGTCTCTTCCATGCTGTGGCCATGGAGTTCCAGCAGGCGCGCGTGGCTATCAATGCCATGCACGCCTGCAATGTGAATTTTCAGCGACTGCGGCGCAGAGGCGGCATTGACGATCTTCACATACAAAATGTGCTTTGCCTCGTCGCGCGTTACGGATTCATACAGGCGTGGGCCGGCACCGGCAAGCGCGGAGCCGGTGACCTCTGTGCCCAGGTGATTGCTGAAGAGCACCTGCGCGTAGTAGCTGGGCGAGCCATAGTTGTGGAGCGCATCGTAGCCGATCAGGTTGGGTGTCCACTGCATAGCCATGGGATGAACGTTGACCAGCAGAGGCGCATATGCCGCCATAATGACCAGATCGCTGTTGCGTTCGAGGCCGGTCATCCACGCGGCGTCGCTGAGGGCCGCGCCCATGTCGGGTGTTGGCGAGCCTTCCATCGTTGCCCACTCGCCGACGAAAATCTTTGGGCCTTTGCGGCTGGCCTGGTCATAGTGGCTCGCATCGTTGAAAAATTCTTCTGGAGTGCGGTAGTAGTGCTCATCGATCACGTCGGGCGTGCGGCTTTTAACGGGTGCGGTGGCGATGATCTGCAGATGCGGGTATTGCTTGCGGATCGCGTCGTAGAACTGCGTGAAGCGGACGTCATAGCTGTTGGACTTGTCGAAGTTGTCCTCATTGCCCACCTCAATGTAGGTGAGCGGGAAGGGTGCAGGATGGCCGTCCTTGACGCGCTCCTCGCCCCAGCGGGTTTGCGCGCTTCCAGTGACGTACTCAATTTCATCCAACGCGCTTTGCACGTATGGCTGCAAATCTTTTCCGGGCGCCACGTGTTCACCGCGCAGCGAGTAGCCAGCGTAAACGGCCAGCACCGGCTGCATGTGCAGGTCTTCACACCACTTCAAATACTCCAGCAGGCCCAGACCGTCGGAGCTGCGATACCCCCAGGGACTCATGTGCGTGGGGCGATCGACGAGCGGTCCAAGAGTTTGCCGCCAGCGGAAGCGCTGTGCGATGGTGTTGCCCTCCAGATAATTTCCGCCAGGCAGACGCAGAAACGCCGGATGCATCGCCGCCAGCTTTTCCATGAGATCGACGCGATTGCCGTTGGGCGTGTTGTTGTAGGTGGGCGGAAAGAGCGAGACCATGTCCAGCCAATATGTGCCGGGATGGGCAGCGGCGAGTTCAAAATGATTATCTTCTGAGGCGGCGATGGTGCCAGTTTTGAGCGTGAAGCCGTACTGTTTCCACTCTGGGCTGAGCGTAGGAATCTGTGCAGTGGCGATGGTGGCGCCGGTATTATTGTTGACCAAGCGCACTGTGAGTGGTCCGGCCGCACCAGCATTGGCCTTGGCGTACAGCGATCCAGAGTAGGTGGTGTTGGGCCGTAAAGGAATGCCCCAGAAGCCATCGTTGCGCACGCCGGCCGGGTTGTCTGCATCGGCTTGCTGCACGGTCAGTTTTAAGCTGCGCGTCAGTTCCGCGCTGGGACCATCCTTGGCGTCCAGCGTAGCGGTTGCGCGTGCGGAGCCAATGAGCACCAGCGGCCACTCGGGCAGGGCTGCCCAAGCGGGAACGGCGCTGGGATCGTGCTGCATCGCGCGGTTGCGAATCAACTCGGCATACAGGCCACCGTCGTAGGAGTGGTTGATCTCTTCCGTCATTAATCCGTACAACGTGGGGCTAACCTTGGCGAGGCTCTTGTCTGCCTGGATGGTCAGCACGGCGGCTTGTACAGCGGGCATGGGTTTGGCTTGCGCCGCGGCCATCTGCGCCATCACGAGCAGAGCAGCGGGATACAGGGCTGGCAGAAGATTGCGTTTGTGCATGGGGTCCTTTAGCTGAAGTTTTCATTTTAGTGCAGGCTGAGCGTGATTTTCCGCTCCTCGCCGTGCAATGCGTGGATGGAGATTTCTCCATGACTGTGAGCAACGATCCAAGGAAATTTTTCTCCCCATTCAACCAGCACGATGCTGTCTGGGATTAGAAACTCTTCCATGCCCAGCGTGTCGAGCTGCCGCTGGCTTTCCAGCCGGTAGACGTCGATGTGATACAGACGCACTGCCTGTGCGGAAGGTTGCGCGTCGCTCGCCGGCAATTGGCCTTCATATTCGTGGATCAGCGTAAAAGTGGGGCTGGTGATCTCCTCTGGCTCGGCTGCGCCCAGGGCGGCGGCGATGCCTTTGACCAGCGTCGTCTTGCCGGCACCCAGGTCACCACGCAGCACCAGCATTTTTGGTGGGGCCAGCAGCAGGGCCAGCTCGCGGCCCAGCGCAATGGTCTCCTCGCTGGAGTGCGTGACGTACACGTGTGTTTGTGCGCCTGTGGAATGCGTGTTCATCCGCGGCCCTCCTGCAACCATACAAATCCATCCTTGCAGATGGGAGCGCTCCAAGCCTGTGCCAGATGGGCGATCAAGTCGGTGGCCAGCAGCGTGTGCTCATTCTGTTGCGCCAGAGCGGCATCGGCGGCTGCGCCATGCAGCCAGACGGCGGCCTCGACAGCCTGCGCCGCGTGGGCCGGGTGTTGTGCGATCAGTGCTGCTGTGATGCCCGTCAGCATATCGCCGCGGCCGCCTTTGGCCAGGCCGGGGTTGCCGCTGGTGTTGGCCGCCAGCGCACCGTCCGGGTGCGCAACCAGCGTGCGCCAGCCTTTCAACACCAGCGTCAGCCGGAATTGCTGGGCAAACTCGCGTGCGGTGCGGATGCGATTGGCTTCGATGAGGTCCACGGTTGTGCTCAACAGGCTGGCCATCTCGCCGGGATGCGGCGTCAGCACCAGCGTGCGATTGCTTCCGTCGAGCAGCCGCAGTGTGTATGCAGAGGCAAATGCGTGCAGGCCGTCAGCGTCCAGCACGATGGGCTGGCGCACGCTCTGCACCAGTTGACGAACAAACTCCAGAGTTTGCGCATCGCGGCCGATGCCGGGGCCCAGGGCGATCGTCACTTTATCGTTGGCAAAAAAATCTTGCCGTAGCCGGTTCAGGTTGCCGAGCGCGATGCCTCCGGCAGCGGTCTCTGTCAGCGGAACGGTCATCATCTCCGGGGCCAGCGCGGACACAGTGGAGGCGATGCTCTCGGGCACGGCGGCTGTAACCAGGCCTGCGCCTGCGCGCAGAGCGGCCAATGCAGCCATGGCCGGAGCGCCGGATTTTCCGCGGGAACCGCCGATGACCAGCACGTGGCCAAAGCTGCCCTTGTGCGTGTTGAGTGGGCGCGGCGTTGCGGCAAGTTGCCGCGCGGAGCCGGTCCAGTGCAGATGGGCGTCCGACTGCTGGGCCTCTTCCGGTGAGCCGATGGAGGCGACGGCGATGGGGCCGCGCCGGTTGGTTCCGGTGAGCGCTCCAAAGATGTGCGCAAACTTCGGCGCGGTAAAGGTCAGCACGGCGTCGGCAGGGAAGACTGGCTGGGCCGTGAAGGCGGTTGCATCGGCATCCCAGCCCGTGGGAAGGTCGACGGCCAACACCGGCGCTGCGTGGTGCGTGACAGCGTCGCGTACGGCCAGCGGCAGGCCCGTGAGCGGTGGGCGGAAGCCTGTGCCAAAGATCGCGTCAATAAAGAGTTCGGTCTGCGCCAGATGCGCCCGCACCGGCTCGGAAGCCAAGTCGGCTTCGTTGAGGAGCAGGATTGGATTTTCAGCGAGTTGGTCCAGCGCCCGCCGGGCTGCTCCCTGCATTTGCTGCGGCTGGGCCAGCAGCAGCGTGGTCACCGTGCAGCCCTCTGCAGCCAGCAGCCGCGCAGCCACCAGGCCGTCGCCGCCGTTGTTGCCCTTGCCGCAGAAGACGGTGATGCGTCGCGCATTTGGGTAGAGCCGCCGTGCAAAGCGCGTCACGGCAGCCCCCGCATTTTCCATGAGCCGGTGCACGGGGATGCCGTGCTCGCGCACAGTGCGTTCGTCGCAGGCCCGCATCTCCGCAGCCGTGAAAACCCTCATGCTGCCGTTGTACGCAACGGCGGGAAATTGTGCAATGGGCGGTGCCTAAAAATTTTTGCGGAATTGGTTGGCGCGATCAAATTCTGCGCGCAGCTCCGGTTGCTTTAGATTTTCGCGGATGTGCGCCAGTCGCTGCTCCAAGGCCAGCAGGGTTGCGCCCAGCGCATCGGCGTTAGTCTGTGCAATGTCGCGCCACATGGAGTAAGGGCTGGCACCGAGCCGGGTCATCTCGCGCATGGCGCGTCCGCCCACATCGCGCAGCCCTGCGCGCTGTTCCGGCGTCGCACCAAAGCTGTCTTCCAGCAGTGCAGCTAGTGCGGTGCCCACCATTTGTGGCAAATGGCTGGCCCAGGCGCACAGCTCATCATGCCGGGTGGGGTCCACATCGACGATGCGGCAGCCAAGGGCCTGCACCCACGTCCGCCAGGCTTGTTGCAGCGGAGTCGGCGCGGCCGGGGCATTCGGCAGTGGCGTGAAGAGCCAGACGGCTCCCTGAAAGAGTTCCGCATCGGCGTTCGCAGCGCCATAGACCTCTTTGCCCGCCATGGGATGCCCAGCGAGGAACTCGGCATGGGAGCCGTATGAAAACAACGGCTCTGCGCGCTCGCAAATGCGCTGTTTGGTGCTGCCCACGTCGGTGAGTAATTGTCCGGGATGCAGCCGGGGCGCGAGCTTTTCCATCCAGTCGAGAATGGCGAGCACGGGGGTTGCAAGCACGATGATTTCGCTGGATTTTGCTGCGGCGATGGGGTCGTTGGTTGTGCAGTGAATTGCGCCGAGACGCAGGGCCGTTGCGGCCTCGCCTGCATTTTTATCCCAGCCCGTAAGCGTGCCGGAAAATCCCCGCGCGCGCAGGGCCAAGCCCAGCGAGGCGCCGATGAGTCCTGTGCCGAGGATCGTAATGTTCTGCACTGAACCCGTGGACACGGCGCCCCCTGTCGGTTGGAATCTGGTTAGGCCACCGTGCGGCCCACGGCCGGGGCACTGGCGCGCAACTCGCCCATCAGCTTGTCGAACTGCTGCGGGAAGAGGGTTTGTGCACCATCCGAGACGGCCTTTTCAGGATTCGGGTGGACTTCCATCAGCAGGCCATCACAACCGGCGGCCAGAGAGGCGCGCGCTAGTGCTGGAACCATGTCTCTGCGGCCAGTACCATGCGACGGATCGCCGAGCACGGGCAGATGCGACAGGTGCTTGAGCACCGGAATTGCCGAGATGTCCATCGTGTTGCGCGTGTAGGTCTCAAAGGTGCGAAT
>DAHUZD010000297.1 GCA_027306745.1 Acidobacteriaceae bacterium | reverse complement strand
CTTCCAAGGCAAAATACAGTCCCCACAGCGTACCCGCGGCAGCAAAGAGATCCGCATGGGCCAGCGTGCTTTGCGCAAACCAAACCGGGTACAGGCCGGTGAGCAGTGTGGTGGCCGCGGCGACTTCGGCATTCATTAGCCTGCGGCATAGCGCAAAGACGCCGGTGAGCGCCAGCGCAGCGACCAGGCACATCGCCAGCCGTGTGACGGAAGGCGCGAAGCCGGAGAGCTTCCACCACAGGGCCAGATAAATCGCAGGCAGCGGCGGATGCGCATTGGTCAGAGTGGAGTAGGGAATGAGCGCGCCGCGGCGGAAAAAATCATACGCAGCGGGGATGTAGTAACCCGCTTCGTCCCAGAAGTAGGGCAGGCGCAGCAGTGTCCAATGCGAAAGGAAGACTCCAGCATAAATGATGGGAAAGACCATCCACGCGGGCACCGGCTCCTGCCGGTGGCCGCGGTAGAGGAGATGGTCGATGCCTCCGTTGTGTCCCTCGCTTTGTTGCGCCGCCTGCGCCATGGTTAGTGCACCGGTCCGCCCGTGGGAAATGAGCCCTTCGGCTCAATGGCAATGGGGCCGAAGGCCTGTTCGTATTGCTGAAGGTTCTGCGCCAGAATGTTGTGCAGCGCCTTGGCTTGTTGCGGACTCAGGTAAATGCTTTGCAGGTTGTGCAGCGTTACGGCGTCCTGCGCGTCCTGGCGCGCAGTGCCAAAGGTCAGGCAGAAGTCCCACACGCTGACGCGCACCTGCACGCTGTTGGCGTAGATTTCGCGATAGGAGGCGTCCTGCACCACGTGGATGGTGGGCGGATTGAGTTTTTGGTTCATGCCTAGAAGAGTATCGCGGTTTGCCGCCGGATGCAGCAGTGAAATCCAAGCCGACATGGCCAAGTCGGCGGGAGCGGCGTGCTGGCAAGGTTTGGTGCGAAAGGGGGGACTTGAACCCCCACGGGTTGCCCCGCCAGATCCTAAGTCTGGTGCGTCTGCCAATTCCGCCACTTTCGCACAGATCGGGACCGAGACAGACAATTTGAGTCTACACGAGGCGCACCTGTCAGCGCGCGGCTGCGCAGGCATGGACGCGATAGCGAGCGAAGGGGTACATTGATTGCGGCATTAAAAAACCTTCTGGAGTTGTCTATGCACCGTATGTTTGCGCGTTGGGCTGGCCGAGGGGTTCTGCTCGCTTTCTGCACAATGTTCTGCGCCACAACACTGTTTGCGCAGCCGGACGCCGTAGCTGTTAAGCCACCGATGGGCTGGAATATCTGGAACCACTTGGCCTGGAATGTGACGGAGGCCGATGTGCGCGCCGCTGCCGATGCCATGGTGGCCAGCGGGATGCGCGATGCCGGGTACGTCTACGTCAACATTGACGACACTTGGGAGGGCCAGCGCGACGCGCAAGGCTATATCCAGTCCAACAGCCGCTTTCCTGACATGAAGGGGCTGGCCGATTATGTGCATTCCAAAGGCTTGAAGCTCGGCATTTATTCCTCTCCGGGACCGAAGACCTGCGCCGGATTTGAAGGCAGCTATGGCCACGAGGAGCAGGATGCGGAGACCTATGCCAAGTGGGGCATCGACTACCTGAAATATGACATGTGCAGCTACCTGGGCATGATGAAAAAGCAGGTGCCGGACGACGAGCAGAAGCAGTGGCAGATGATGCAGCAGGCCTACGAGAAAATGCATCAGGCGCTGCTGAAGACGCACCGGCCTATCGTCTTTAGTCTGTGCCAGTATGGCTTCGATGCGGTTTGGAGCTGGGGGCCGCAGGTGGGTGGCAACCTGTGGCGCACCACCGGGGACATCAGTGACAAGTGGGATCGCATGACGTTAATTGGATTTTCGCAGGCTGGCCTGGCCAAGTACGCTGCCCCTGGCCACTGGAATGATCCTGACATGCTGGAAGTGGGCAATGGCGGCATGTCGGACACGGAATACCGGCTGCACATGAGCCTGTGGTCCATGTTGGCCGCGCCGTTATTGGCTGGCAACGATCTGAGCAAGATGACCGAAGCCACGCGTGAGATTTTGCTGAACAAGG
>DAHUZD010000185.1 GCA_027306745.1 Acidobacteriaceae bacterium | reverse complement strand
CCACACGTGGGCCGATGATGTAGCCCACCCCCAGATACTCCGGCGTGGCATCCGCGCGCACCGCAGCGCCAGGCATCCAGCGCGGTTGGTAATTTGGCTCACTGGGCCAGGCCCCCAAAAGATTTTCATTCTGCAGCAGCGTATACACGCTGCCCAAACCCAGGCCCCAAAATACGCGGCCGGCAAAGCCACCGCCACGCTCACCGGCCAGCAAGACATCGGCGCAGGCCGTGCCTTCGGGGTAGGCTAGCTGCCCGTGCTCTTCGACGATCAACTGTCGTCGCAGCGGAATCATAAAGAATACGCCCAACCAGCCGCCCACCAACGCCAGCACAAAGATGCGGATGTATTCCAGATCAAAGCCGAGAAAGATTAGCGCAGGCAGCGTGAAGATGACTCCGGCGGCAATCGACTGGCCGGCATTGCCCGTGGTCTGCACAATGTTGTTTTCCAAAATCGATGCGCGGCCCAACGCGCGCAGCACACTGATCGACAGCACCGCAATGGGAATCGACGCGGCTACCGTCAAACCGGCGCGCAGACCCACATAGACCGTGACCGCACCAAAGACCAGCCCAAAGAAGCAGCCGAGCAGCAACGCGCGCGCCGTCAACTCCGGCTGCTCTAGGCCGTCGGCAATGTAGGGAGCGAAGGCAGTGCGTGGCGCAGGCGTGGTTGTAGAAGAATTTGGGGCGTGGCTCACAGCATCGGCTCCAATGCATGCAAATCGAAATCGTGCGGATCGGCTTGAGTGTACGCGATGGCCGGGCCTGCGCAAAGTCTTTCGAAGCGCTGCCACCGGGCGCGCGTATCCTAGAGGCAGATGCATTTCCGCCGACGCCTTGCACAGGAGCACCCCATGCTGAGATGGTTTCTCCAAAGAAAAATTGCCGCCACCGAACGCGAACTGGGCGTTCCCGCTACAGAGACGCGCTACATTCTGCGCCACTCCATCGACGCACTGTTTGCCTACGCCAGCCTGCGTAAGCTCTCGCGCTTTCACGGCCCACTGCCCGCCGATGTCTACGCCGCCGCCAAGATCGCCGCCTACCGGCAGCAGGATTGCGGAAGCTGTCTGCAAATCACGGTGAATCTTGCCAAAAAAAGCGGCGTTTCCGTGGACCTGATCCGCACGCTGTTGGACGGCCGCACCGACGTGCTGCCTGAGGAATTGCGCGAGGTAAGCCAGTACGCCGCCGAGCAGGCCAATCGCGTGGACAATCCCGCGCTGCGCGAGCGGCTGCGCCAGCGCTATGGCGACGAGGGCCTCATCGCACTGGCCCTGGCCATAACCAGCGCGGGCACCTTCCCAACCTTCAAGCGCGCAGTGGGCTTGGCCACAACTTGCTCCCAGGTGCGGATTGACGTGTAACGGCCCCACACGGCACAGCGCGACATCCCGCAAAAAATCCAGTACAATGGCGGCAAGTACGATCGGCAAGTGAGCGAGGTGCGTCTTCCGCAAGTTGCTCCCAGATCGGAGAACCGTCTGGCCCGCGGCCCGGACGGCGGCGGCTGAGCCGCCAGGGACAGCCGTGTGGCGCGCGGTGGTGCGCGTGCTGCGAAGTCCGGCGCAGGCTCTGCCCCTTGCTGCGCGCGTTTTGCGATCTCCCGTGGAGGATGTGAGCTGCGCGCTT
>DAHUZD010000295.1 GCA_027306745.1 Acidobacteriaceae bacterium | reverse complement strand
CACCCTGCCCCACCACAACGATGCGGAAATCCTTGTGCCCAGCCCGCAACAATCGCTGCTCCAGGGTAGCCAGCCAACGAATATTTTTTTCCGCACTCAGGCGTCCAACGTAGCCAATCGCAAACGGACCCCTCTGCCGGTCCCGGTGCTGCGGAGAAAATTTTTCCAGATCGACGCCATGCTCCATGGGCAGGCAGGCCTTGCCCGTCGCAGCGGCCAGCTCGGCCATGATCTCCGGGTTGGGCGCAAAGATCATCTGGGGCATTTTGTAAAAACGCGTGGCGATGGCCGCACTCCACCGCTCTGCGGTGCGCGCAAACGTATTTGAAACCACCGCAGGAAAGGCCGCAAGCGCCTGTGAGGTGCGCAGTGCCGCATATTGCGGCAGGTTGGTCTGCCAGAACGCCGACAGCGGCACGGCGTGTTTGCGCGCCAGCAGGGTGCCTAAAATTCCGGCATCGCTCGGCCCGGTGATTTGCACAATCTGCGGGCCGAACTCTTCCAGAATGGCGGAGACTCGTCTCCAGTGCCGCGCCAGCAGCACATCAAAGCGGTGCGCCTTGTCCAATGGAAATTGCAGCGGCCCGCGGCGCAACTCCACCCGCGTCACGGAGCCATCGCGCACCACGGCGTCGCGCGAACCAGCATGCACCAGCAGAAATGGGATCTCCCGGCTCCGCGCAAAGGCTTCAAAGTGCCGGGCAAAGACAGCTACGCCGTCAATCTCATGGTATCCATCTGGAAAAAATGCAACCCTGGCCAGCTCCGGCTTCAAAGCGCTGCTCCCGATGCGCCCCCGGCCAACGCATAGACGTCGATCGCATCCGCTGCATCCGCCGTATCGGCATAGATGCGCTTCAGCGCCCATTGCACGGAGGCAGACTCGGCCAGACGAAACAGTGAGAACGCGCTCCGCATATATCCCGGCGGTGCATCCCACAGCGCAGACAAAGATTGATAATTTTCCCCTACGCCCACTGGATGAAACACGCGATCATCCCAGGCGCGCGTTCCGGCAGGGTGTTCCGGATAGTAGCGAATCGTATCCAGCACAGAGCGGATGACACGCACGCACATCGGTTCCAGATATTGCGGCATAAACAGCAGATGGCTGCGCTGCTCGCGACGAATTTCATGCTCGAACTCGGCAAAACATTGCGCGTTGCTCAGGTTGACGTTCGCATTCGGCTCACAAGCATGGCGATCGCCGCCAGAGATCAATGGCCGACGCCAACGCTCCGCCAGCGGAATCACTTTTTTGTTCTCTTCGCGCCGACGCATCCCGTTCAATTCCATTGCGTGGATAAATTCGATGTTGTCCCGGAAAAACCCCTCCAGATGCGCGGCATGCATCTCCATCTCAAATCCATACATATTCCAGAATGGATGATTAAAAACAATCAGCACATCAGGAAGCTCATGGAGCCAAGCCAGCAGCTCTGTCGCCGAATCTTTTGAGGTTTTTTGCGTGAATGCGTCCAGCGCTGCGGCAATCTGCGGCGCCTGCTCCGGGGGAAGATTGTGGATGCCCAGATGAAATATGGTTCGGCCAAAGGGCACGCTCCACTCCAGCGACACAGGCACTGCATCCTGGGCATTCGCCTCCCGCAGCCCAAGCGGAGCCTCAATCGAATCGTGATCGGTGATCGAAACCAGACTCGACAAGCCCAGCGTGTTTTCGATCTGGTTGCGCTCGGAGTGCAGCACCTGCTGCGGAGACAGGGGCGGAGTCCAATACGCGCGGGAAAAATCGACAGGAATCTCGGACCGTTGACACATGCGATCCGCCGCACGTTGCACCATGCGCCAGCGCTGCGTAAAAGCGGGCACAAAATGCATCCGCTCCTTCGAGCCATGGGTATGGCTGTGCAGGGATATCCCTGTGCGATAGCGCCGGAGCCGTTCCGGGTTCTTCCAAACGCAGGATATGTTTTTCAGGGCCAAAAAATTCCTCGGTAAAACCGCAGCCTCTTCACCCAGTTGTTGGTCGTTGCGGCGATTGTATCCGCCGGACGGCTCTGCCCAGTTCAACGCCAGATCAACGATCGATGAAATCCAATGCGCGCGCCAAGTACTGGAGTGCTCACTGTACATGCCGCATGCAAGGATGGCTACAGATTTTGACGTTCCTGCAGAAAATAGGTGAGCACACCTTTGCAACTTATAGAAAGCTATAATCCTAGCTACTGTATGTTGAGCCAAGTGCAAGAGGCCCGCGAGCGCATCCGCAACCACGTCAGCCTGACGCCCTGCCAATACTCCGCAGATCTGACGGCCCTCACTGGCCAGCAGATTTTCTTAAAGCTCGACAACCTCCAACGCACCGGGGCCTTCAAAGAGCGTGGTGCGCTCAACAAAATCCTTCGCCTCAGCAAGGAAGAACGCCAGCGCGGCATCATCGCCGCCAGCGCAGGCAACCATGCGCAGGCCGTTGCCTATCACGCCGCGGGCCGTGGCATCCGCGCGCAGATCGTGATGCCGCTGATGACGCCGCTGGTCAAGGTCAGCTCCACGCGCGGCTTTGGCGCAGACGTGGTGCTGCATGGATCCAACTACGACGAAGCCTACGCCGAGGCCATCGCGCGCAGTCACTCCCAGCACATGACCTTTCTGCATCCCTTTGATGATCTCGACATCATCCACGGCCAGGGCACCATCGGCCTGGAGCTACTCGAACAGATCAGCGGACTGGAAGCCGTGGTGGTTCCCATCGGCGGCGGCGGCCTCATCAGTGGCGTGGCCGGCGCTCTGAAAGAGAGCAACCCCAAAATTCGCATCATCGGCGTGCAAACGGAGAGGCTGCCTTCGATGCTCGCCGCCTGCAAGGCTGGCGCGCCGGTCACGCTGCCCGCCGAGGCCACCATTGCCGACGGCATCGCCGTGCGCCGCGCAGGAGAAATCACTCTGCCGCTGGTTCAGCGCTACGTGGACGAACTGGTCACGGTGGATGAGGAAGAGATCGCCAGCGCAATTCTGGTTCTGCTGGAGCGGCAAAAGACGCTGGCCGAAGGCGCAGGCGCTGTAGCTCTAGCCGCGCTGCTGCACAAAAAAACCTCGCTGACCACGCAGCGGACAGCCGTGCTGGTCTGCGGCGGAAACATTGACGTCAGCCTGCTGGCGCGCATCATTGAGCGTGGATTAGTCAAAGACGGCCGCCGCGTGCGCATCCGCGTGCACCTCTCGGACCGGCCCGGCGCGCTGCTGGCACTGACAAAAATCTTGGCCGATCAACAAGCCAACATTGTGGAGACGCTGCACAACCGCGCCCATTACGGCGTAAATCTGGGCGACACCGTCATTGACATCACGCTGGAGGCGCGCGGCCCGGCGCACATCCAGGCCATCTCCGCGGCCCTGTTGGAAGCTGGCTACAAATTCGAGCGCATCCAGTAGCCTGCTCAATCATTTTCAAATCAAATGTGAACAAAATCCCCGGGTGCGGGTGCCCCATCCTTCGCCGCCTTTGCGAAGGATGGAAAAACCGCAGCACGCACGCCCACACCGGACCGAGAAGGCTCCGGCACTTCAAACCTTACCGGTAGCGCTGCTGGTGCCACTGCCATGCGCTGGCCACGATCTCATCCAGTGCGGGAAACTTCGGCTGCCAGCCCAGCTCGCGGTGGATTTTCTCCGAGCTGGCCACCAACACCGCCGGATCGCCCGCCCGGCGTGGATACTCCTCGACCGGAATGGCGTGGCCGGTGACGCGCCGGGCCGACTCCACCACCTGTCGCACGCTGAAGCCCTGCCCATTGCCCAGGTTGTAGACCAGGCGGTCGCGCTGCTCCAGCGCGTGGAGCGCCAGCAAATGCGCATCGGCCAGATCGCTGACGTGGATATAGTCGCGGATGCAGGTGCCGTCGGGCGTGGGATAATCCGTGCCGTAGATTTTGATGTTCTTGCGGCGGCCCAGCGCCACGTCCAGAATCAGCGGAATCAGATGCGACTCCGGCTCATGCGCCTCCCCGCGGCCGACGAGCGCGCCAGCCACATTAAAGTAGCGCAGGCTGGCCGTGCGCAACCCATGAATGCGATGCAGCCAGCCGAGCATCTGCTCCACCAGCAGCTTGGACTCTCCATAGGGGTTGGTGGGGCGCAGCGCGGCCTCTTCGTGGATGGGCACTGATTCCGGCTCGCCATACACCGCCGCCGTCGAGGAAAACACCAGCTTCTTCACTCCCGTGGCCAGCATCGCCTCCAACAGGCCCAGCGTGGCCGCCGTGTTGTTGCGAAAGTAGAGTTCGGGCTGCTGCATGCTCTCGCCCGCCTCAATCAGGGCGGCAAAGTGGAGCACGGCTTCGATCTTTCTTCCCCGCAGCAACTCCTCCACCCGGGCACGGTCGGCGACATCGCCTTGGACGAACTCTGTCCCCGCAGGAACAGCCTCGCGCCGCGCATGGCAAAGGTTGTCATAGATATAAACATTGTGGCCCTGCTCCAGCAGCCGCAGCGCCACGCTGCCGCCGATGTAGCCCGCCCCCCCGGTGATGAGAATCTGCACGATGCCTCCCCTTGAAAGCCCGGTGTACCCGCGTGCATCCAGTTTGCACTTGCATCACGTTTGGTGCAAGTAAATCCGGTGCATCCGTGGAGATCACCGCCAAGATACGGGCGGGACACTGCAACCGCCGGGCCGCATTTTTTCATGGCCAGCGGGGTGAAAAGGAAGTTATAATCTGCACTGCAAGTTGTTTCACTCGACAATAGAAGAGTAGCTTCCTAGGTACCGTGCGTGGAAATTGAACGCAAGTGTTTTGTTTTATGACATACTCTGGGGCACAGTAGAAATATTTCCATGCATCGGGAATCGGTTCGGTCGCTGTTTCACTCGCAGGAGTGGGGATCGGTCGCATGGGACGTTTCCTTTGGATTCGCGGAATTTTCCCGGGCTTGCATGCGCTGAAGTGGCACCTGCGTGGATGTGGAAGTCTCTGTCTGCTTTCTCTGCCCTGCCACGGCTCGATTTGGAGTGGCGGCTGCGGAATCAGTCAGCGGGTTGGGAGTACCCGGTGATGCAGTCAATAGGCGACACCGGCTGGATTGTTGGCATTCATTGGATAGGCAGCGCCGATAAAGATGGGGACTGCCCGTGAAGTGAACAGGAATTGCGGTTGGCAGTACACCGGCGGCCACACTCTGCCGAAGACGGTACAGGGTGCGGACAGAACCGGGCGGCTGCGAGGTTTTACGTCAGGATGATGAAAAATACAGCTTCAGAGGTTGAAGGCTCTATGTCGAAACCAACTTTGCAACAACAAGCTACATTTGGTCTGCTGCCAGAATCGGAAGGCATGAACGGCGCATACGCGGTCAGCGCGATCGTCAACGTCTGCCTGCTCGCACTGTTCATGGTTCTCTCGCTCTACGCGATTCACCAGAAGATCGTCGCCAAGCAGGCCGTTAGCCTGACCCTGGTGGAGACCAAACAGCCGGAGCCGATCAAGCCCAAGCCCGTGGTAAAAACGCAGATCGTGCCCCCCACCCCAGACATGCTCAACAACATCGCGCCGAAGATCGTGTTCCAGAACGCTCCGGTGGAAGAGGCCCCGCACATGGCCAAGTTGAAGATGGATGTGCCGAATGCCCCCGTGCTGCCGCCGTACAAGCCCGTGGACGTAGCCCTGCCGCCGCAACCCAAGGTGGGCATGTTCCAGTCCAACACCGCGACGATTGTGGCCAACAACATGGGCCACCAATCCACCAAGATGGGCGGTTTTGGCGACAATAACGGAGCACACGTCAACGCCAACTCCACCAATAGCCAGGTCGCGGCCTACGGCAGCTTCAGCAACTCGACCGGCTCGCAGACCGGCGCGGGCATGGCCCGGCGCGGCAGCGTGCAGGGCGTCAACTGCGGCTCCGGCTACGCTGGCGGCCAGGTGGGCGGTGCTGGCCACGGCAAAGTCGCCAGTGTGGGTTTTGGAACCGGCACGGCCGTCGCACATGGTCCGGTCGGCACGGTGCAAACGGCTGGCTTCACCACCAAGACCGCAACCACAGGCATAAAGATTGCTAATACACAGGCTGATTTCCAGCAAGTTCAGATCCTTTTCCATCCGACGCCGGAGTACACTCAGGAAGCGCGTCAGATGCACATTCAGGGTGAAGTGGTCTTGCAGGTGAAGTTTGCTGCGGACGGAAGCGTGCACGTGATTCGCGTTGTGCACGGATTGGGCCACGGTTTGGATGAACAAGC
>DAHUZD010000175.1 GCA_027306745.1 Acidobacteriaceae bacterium | reverse complement strand
AGCTAGGCTCGCGCGCTCAAAAAGAGGCCTTCCCCAATTCGATCTGGCCGGGCGAGCTGCCGATTTTGCCGATCGCCTTCCGCTACTCCGGCTACTTCACCTACACCAGTCCGCAGCCGCAGGCCGTTGCCGCAGCCAGTGGATTTGTACCCGAAACGCAGATGTTCAATCCCAATACGTTCACGATTATCTCTGCCAGCAGCCTGGGACCGTCGTTGGAGTTTTGGATTGACGACGACATCTCCGCCGCTGGCACAGGCCAGGACGGCGGCTTGGGCGATGCCTATATCAAAGCGAACAATTTCGTCGGTTACTACATGCACGTGCCGCGCAATGATTTGAATGTGCGCTTTGGGCAGTTTGAACTGGACCTGCCGTTTACGCAGGCGCGCACGATCAACTTGACGAGCTATGCAGTTTTTGCTGAGACGGCCAATGTGAATCCGTCGGGCAATGGGCCGCTGCCAGGTACGACGAACAATCCCTTCACCTTTGCCAGCCCGCAGCATGGAATTGAGTTGGGCGGTTATCCCTATCGAGGCAACACGTGGTGGACGGTGTCGGTGGTCGATGGCGAGAACGCACAGTATGGCACGACTTCGATCGCATCGCAAAACGCCAAGGGGGTGTACCTCAATTTCTGGCAGCGCTTCAACCTGGAGCGCGACCCGGCAATTCGCAAGCAGGTTCAGGCCTCTGGTGCGACAGGAATCCACGACCACACACAGATTCGCTTCAATGGATTTGCCTACATTGGCGACAACCAGATGAATCAAGATGGCAAGCTTTATCCGGGGTTGCCGGTGTTGGGCGAGCCGTTCTATCGTGCGGGCGGAGCGTTTCTCTACAAGTTTCGCAGCAACTTTGAGCTGTGGGGTTTGTATGAACATGCGCACGACGCCAACAAGACCATCAATGCGGCGAACACGGCGTTTGTGACGGCAACGCCGGTGACCTACTCTGGAGGATTTCTAGAAGCGGAGTACTGGTTCTATCCATGGCTGATCGGGTTGATGCGCTACGACGGCGTCAACTCGCCAACAGACCGATTGAATGGTGTATCGCGCTACGACACGCGCAACCAGTTCGAGCCGGGCCTACAGATTCTGGTGCGTCCCAACATCAAGATCGAGACGCAATACACATACAGCTACCAGCAGCCGGTGCCCAACTCCACGCAATATTACCGGCAGAACCAATTGCTGGCCGGGATCGATTTTGTGTACTAACGGCGCAAGCAGCAAGGGCCACTGTGGCCATAATCAACCCAAAAGGAATGGAGATTTTATGAAGACGAAACAACACATCGCAGGATGGGCAATTGCGGCGGCGGCCTTGGTCATTTCCAGCGCGGCACACGCGGGCGACATCAAAGGCAAGGTGACGGCGCAGGGGCTGCGCTCGCCGGAGAATATCGCTGTTTACATCGACGCGATTCCCGGCAAAAATTTTGCTCCTCCGGCGCAACACGCAGCCATGGATCAGGCGCATCTGGCGTTTGCTCCGCACGTGCTGGTGGTGCTGAAGGGTACAACGGTGGACTTTACGAATGAAGACCCGGTGGGCCACAACGTGTACTGGCCTGCGATCAACAAAAATCGCAAGCTGGCGCACAACATGGGCACAGGGCCGCAAGGGCAGAAGAAGTCCTTTACGTTTAACGATCTGGGCGCGGTGCCGTTGTTGTGCAATGTGCACCCGGAGATGTCTGGCTACATCATCGTTGCACCCACACCGTACTTTGCCGTGACAGACAAGCAGGGCAACTTCGTCATCAAGAATGTTCCTGCCGGGGCGTACACGCTGGCGGCGTGGAGCGAAGAGGCCAAACCATCCTCGCAGGCGGTGAAGGTGGGCGCGGGCGTGACGGCGGTCAGTGTGATGGTGAAGCGGTAACGGAATCCGGATGGGCATGGAGCAGCGATGTTGAAACAAACCATACAAAAAGCAGTGCCATGGCTGCCCCATGCCTTTGCCGTAGCGATTGCGGCAGCGCTGGTAGCGATTTACTGGCCGGGGTCTGGCAGCCGGGATGCGTGGCGGTATACACACGCCGAGATGGTGCGCCACGCGCATGTCGGTGCGCTGGCGTGGCGGCAGCCGGTGTTGCCGCAGCAGTATGAGCAGGCCAGTTGTGGAGCCTGCCACCATGAAGATCTGCCGCAGACGCCGCGCCTGAACCGCGGGCGCACACTGCTGGTGCGCTACAACTGCATCGGCTGCCACACGCTGCAAGGCGTGGAGCGCCCGGCCATGCTGGCTCCAGACCTGAGCAGCGTTGGGACGAAGGTGAGCCGGGAATGGATTTACAAGTGGCTCAAAGAACCGCGCACGATTCTTGATGCGGATGGCAACGTCGTTATCGATGGCGTGGCCACACAGCCGAGGATGCCTAAATTCCGTTTGAGTGAGGAGGAGTTGCGCGCGCTCTCTGCATTTTTGAGCGTGCAGAAGGCGCAGCCCGTGGCTGCCTATCGCTTCAGCGCCAGTGCGATGACCGCGGCGCGCAAGAACGGCGACCCGGCGGATGCAGGCGAGGTGCGCTTCAATCAAATGTTCTGCGTCACCTGCCACGCATTGTCGGTGGATCGCGGCGGCGTTACGCAGTTGATTGGTGGCAACATTGGCCCTGAGCTGACCAAGGTGGGCAGCAAGGTGAATCCGCAATGGCTGGTGGCGTGGTTGCGCGACCCGCAGGGATATTTGCAGCACACAAAGATGCCGCGTTATCAATGGTCAGACCAGGATTTGTATGAGGTGTCGCAATATGTGGAAACTCGGCTGACGGATCCTGACTTGCTGAGCGATGTGCCCAAGCTGGACGCGCCGACGCCGGCGGATGTGCAAGAGGGGCGCCAACTATTTCAGGACAAGGGATGCATCCAATGCCATGCGATCGAGGGTCTGACGCCACGCAAAAATTTTGCACCAGATCTGTCGGGACTAGGTATGGCACCGGGACCGTATCTGTTGCAGGTCAGCTCGCACTTTGGGCAGGCGATTCCGACACACTTTCCAGCCAAGAGAGATACAGTGCTCGATATCAGCGTGGGGAAAATTCCTCGCTTCATGATCGCCTACATACAAGCCAAGATCACCAACCCTGTGTCGGTGACGCCTGAAACGCACATGCCGCAGTTTGCGATGAGCCAAAGCGATCTGGATGATTTGACCACGGCCGTATTGAGCATGACCGGTGGCGCATCGACCGCGGGTGAACAGTATCCCATGCTGCCCAAACCGCATCCGGCGTTTCATCCCAGCGGCGCGGCGGGTGAACTGTACCAGCGTTATCGCTGCTATGTTTGCCACACCTTCAACGGATATGGTGGCACGCTGGCTCCGAACCTGTCGTATGAAGGCAGCCGCTCCCAGCATGACTGGATCGCCGCATTTTTGCAGAAGCCGCAAACCTTGCGGCCTACGCTGACCGCACGCATGCCAGAGTTCAACATGCCGCAGCAGGACGCGCAAGTGTTGGCGGATTTTTTGACCAGCACGATGCGCAACCCTGCCGTGGATCCAAATGCAGTGAGCGTGGCGAGCTTTACGCCAGAGATGGCCGCGCACGGGAAAAAACTTTACGAGGAGAAATTTCAATGCCAGTCCTGCCACACGATTGGCTCGACCGGCGGCTACGTCGGCCCCAGCTTGAACAATGCGGGCAACTGGCTGACGCCCGCGTGGATGGAGGCCTGGCTGCGCAATCCGCAGGCGCTGTTGCCGGGCACGATTGAGCCGCGACAGAAATTTACGCAGGCGGAGATTGAGGAGATCACCGCATACTTGTTGACGTTGAAACAAGCCCCAGGGCAGGCAGAAGCCGCCGGAGCGGGAGGACAGCCATGAAGACCATCGCACTGTACTTTTCCGTGATTGCAGCTTCGCTGGGTGTGTATGCCTTCAGCGCAAAGAGCCTGGCGGCCACGCCGCTCTGGTGCTGGCCGTATGGACAGGGTCGGGTGGTGCGGCAAGTGCCGCATCCCAAAGGAGTCGAATATGTTTCCTTCGGCTCCTACGGATCGGATACGGACCCCAACAATCCTGACCACGCGATTCCGCTGAACTATGCGCAGGCCGATGGCAAGCGCGTGTACATGGAGCAGTGCATCTGGTGCCACGCTGACTCGACGCCAGCGGGGCCGTCGAATCGCAGCAACGTAACGCCCACGCCGCCGTTGATGAGCGATGGCACGGTCTTTAACCCGATGAGCGATGCGGCGCTGGAGCGGGCCATCGCGCTGGGCGGCAGCGCGACAGGCAAGTCAGCGATGATGCCGCCGTATGGCCAATCGTTGACGCCACAGGAGATTTCCGATGTGGTCGCCTACATGCGCGTGATCGCTACGCCAGCGTATGTGAAGCCAACGCTGTGGAGTCGCATCGCACACAAGAAACAAACGGGCGCGCAGCCGGCGTCAACCAGCAGCGATGGAAACGGCGGCGGCAGCGCGCAGCCGGGAAATTGATTGAGCGCGGCTGAGGCCGCGCAGCCGTTCAACGCTCAAGAGTTCAAAGATACTTCGTGGTGCCAGTCATCAACCGGTCCGTCATTGTCCGGTTGAGGCGAAAGATTGCGTTCCCGTGCGTGGACTGGCGTAGGCGCGCTCGTCTGCTTCTGAGGCAAGGCCTGTGAGTAGTTTTTCGATGACATCGGCGGCGCGGTAGCTGGAGCGGCCCGGCGGTAGAAATTGCGTGATGTGCACCAGGTCGTCGCCTGCTGTGACCAAGCCGACTTCAACGCGGTGGCCATTGCGCACCTGTGGATGGCCGATGTTGGCCAGCAGAGCGTTGCAGAGGCACTTGCGGCCAGCGGCGTCTTCCGGCTTGCCGCCCTTTGCTACATAGACGCTGATTGGTTCTGCCGCGCAGCGGTAGCCGATGGCGCCATCGGGCGTGCGGTAGGCTTCGCGCAGGAAACCCAGATCGCAGATGCGCGGGCGTGCGGCGCAGATTTCTGCATCTGAACCCGTGCCTTCAAGTTGCGCAACCTTAAACGGAAAACCAGTGGGCGAAGCCAGCGGATCGGTGAAGATGTGGGCTTGGCCGCTCGCAGCCTGGGCCAGCAAGGCTGTCTTGTAATCGGCGCGAAGATCCGACTCCTCAGTGAAAGCGAAGGCCGTACCGACCTGGACGCCGGTTGCGCCGAGCGAGAGCGCCTCGCGCAACTTTTCAGGATGGCCGTAGCCGCCAGCCAGCCAAAAGGGCACGCCGAGTTCGCAGAGCTTGGCGATGTCCACGGCGTCGCGTCCGCCGTAGATGGGTTCACCTTCAGCGGAGAGTTGCAGTTTGCCGCGTGGCGGAGCGTTGTGGCCGCCTGCGGTGGGCATTTCGATGATGAGGCCATCGACGCGGCCATGCGCCTTTTTCAACATAGTTGTGGCCAAGGTATTTGAAGAGACGATGGACAAAAACTTTGGACGCATGAGCGGAGGCAGCTCGCACTCCATCCACGCGCGCGGATCGAAGTGCATCAGTGTGTCGTCTGTCTCCAGCGCTCCGGTGACGTTGAGCGGATACTCTGCGGGCTGGTGTGTGGCGAAGCTATCGAGCACGGCAGGGATGCGCAGCGGGATGCCCGCGCCCATCAAAACGTAACCCACATTGGCGAGCATCGCGCCATAGATTGCGGGCAGGTGCGCCATCTGAATTTTTTCCAGATAGTTGATGCCGACGGGGTTCGCGTGACCTTCGCGTGCGAGAAAAACTTCAACGAAATTGCCAAGGATGCACAACTCCGTCAGATCGCGTGGATTTTCCTTGGCGTGCATGGGGGCGACGCGATAAGCAGCCTGCGTGGTTTTGCCGCCGGGAATGAAGTACGCGTTTTGAACGCGTGCGGCCTTGGCCGGAAAGGGAAAAGCTTTGAGGGCACGGCGCATATGTCCGCCGGGATCGCCATCTTGGAGACGACGCGCGAGGATCTGATCGAGCGCCGTGCCGGAGACCACGCCCAACTGGCCGAGGCGCGATACGGACTGAGCGAGACGCCAACTGGAGACGCCTGCGCCCATGCCGCCTTGAATGATGTGGGGAAGTTGAGTCATATCGATCCTAATTGTTGCATCGAGAGTGTGCGGTGATCGTCGCAGTTTTGTAATGTGTGCAGCAAGCATCTCATCTGTACTTAGCTTCAGGCGCAGCGCACAGAAATTCTGTGACCGCAATCACTGCGCAGGGTGGAGGCGGAACATAATCTGAGGCTGTTGCGATGGAATGCGCACCGGAGAGTGAGCGATGCAGAAAACCGTGGTGATTATTGGCGCGGGCATTGCAGGGTTGGCGGCGGCCTGGACGCTGCAAAATAAATCGCGCGGCGCAGTTCGCTGCCTGGTGATAGAACGCGGCCTGCATCCCGGTGGAAAGATTGTTTCCGAGCGCCACGATGATTATCTGGTGGAGCGCGGGCCAGATTCCTTTATCGTGCAAAAGCCGGATGCGCTGGAGTTGTGCCGTGAGCTGGGCCTGGAAGAAAGGCTGCTCGGCTCCAACATGGAGAAGCGCACCACGTATGTTTGGAGCCGGGGAAGATTGCATCCGCTGCCGGAGGGAATGATGCTGGTGGCTCCGGCGAAGGTGATGCCAGTGCTGCGCTCGCGACTGCTGTCGTGGCCGGGCAAGCTGCGCATGGGCATGGAGTACTTTATTCCTCCACGCAAGCCAGATGCGCCGGAGGAGAGCCTGGCCGCATTTGTGCGCAGACGGTTGGGGCAGGAGGCGTTGGAGAAAATCGCCACGCCGCTGATGGCTGGCATTCACGCTGCGGACCCGGAGCGGTTGAGTTTGCAAAGTACATTTCCTGTGTTTTTGGAGATGGAGCGGAAACACGGCGGCCTGTTGCGCGCCATGCGCAGCCGCAGGCAGGCGCAGAAAAAGAATGCAGCGCAGGGTGGACGCCGTGGTGCGGATGGGCCAATGTTTTACAGCCTGAGTGGCGGCCTGCAGCAAATGACAGATGCGTTGGCGGTCCGGCTGAAGCCAGGCACATTGCGGCTGGGCGAGAGCGTGGAAACGATTGCGCACCAGGATGGTCGGTACCAGTTGACGATGGGCGATGGGCAGAAGCTGCATGCGGATGCAGTGATCGTGGCCGCACCGGCCTATGCCGCGGCGCCGATGGTGCAGGCGCTCGACGCACCGTTGGCGGAAAAGCTGCGCGCGATCCGGTATGTTTCCACGGCGACAGTTTCGCTGGCGTATCGGCGCAGCGAGATTCCGCACGCTCTGGATGGATACGGCTTTGTGATTCCACGCACGGAACATCGAAGCATAACGGCCTGCTCGTGGTCTTCGGTGAAATTTCGCGATCGTGCGCCGGAGGATCGTGTGCTGCTGCGGGTTTTTCTGGGAGGAGCGGGCGCGGAGCACTTGGCGGAACAGGGCGAGGCGGAGTTGATCGATCGCGCGCGCGTGGAGCTGCGCACCACGATGGGGATTGCGGCGCATCCGTTGCTGGCCGTGGCGCATTGCTGGTGGAAGGCCAATCCGCAATACGAGTTGGGCCACGCGGCGCTGGTGGAGGAGATCGAGCACCGGGTTGCGCAACACGATGGCCTGTATCTGGCCGGTGCGGCTTACCACGGCGCAGGCATTCCAGATTGCATCCGCAGCGGCAAAGATGCAGCCGCTATGGCGGCAGAAAAAATCCAAATCGACAGGTGTGTGTCCTTATGATGGAAAGCACAAAGCGGTTGTTTGTCTCGAATCCAGGAGCCGTGGGCGTTGCACCCGCACCGCAGGCGGGCTTGGCGCGTACGGGTGGCAGAGTGGATTATGCGAAGAATCCCATGCTGGTGTATTGGGAAATGACGCAGGCCTGTGCGTTAGCCTGCCGCCATTGCCGCGCCGAGGCCATTGCCACGCCGCATCCCAACGAGATGACGCATGAAGAGAGCCGCTCTCTGTTGCGACAGATTCTCGCCTTTGGGCGTCCGTTGCCGCATTTGATCTTGACCGGCGGCGACCCGATGCAACGGCCCGATGTGTTTGCGTTGATCGATGAGGCGCGCGCGCTGGGGCTTTCTGTTTCCATTACGCCCAGCGCGACGCCGAACCTGACGCGCACGGCGATAGAGAGATTGCAGCAACATGGGATTGAGAGCCTGGGGCTGAGCCTGGATGGATCGAATGCAGCGCGGCATGAGTTGGTGCGCGGCGTGGCGGGTTGTTACGACTGGACGATGCGCGCACTGCGCGATGCTGGAGAACTGGGTCTGCCTGTGCAGGTGAACACGCTGGTCTCTGCCGAGACGGTGGACGACTTGCCGGCGATTTACGCCTTGCTGCAAACCATGCCAGTGATGCGCTGGAGCTTGTTTTTCCTGATCGCGGTGGGACGCGGACGGATGCTGAATCCTATTTCTCCTGAGTTGGGCGAGCAATGGATGGACAGAATTTATGATTGGACGCGCACGGCTCCGTTTGCGATTAAGACCACGGAGGCTCCGTCATACCGGCGCGTGGCGCTGAACCGGATGCGCGCCGAAGGCATGAGCGCCGAGAGCATTGAGCGCACGCCGATGTACCGTGGCTTTGGCATTCGCGACGGACATGGCATCGTATTTGTCTCCAACCAGGGCGAGGTGTACCCGGCGGGATTTTTACCGTTGAAGGCGGGCGATGTGCGCAGCGGGCATCTGGTGGACATCTACCGCAACTCTCCGGTCTTTCGCGCACTGCATGCTCCAGAGAAATTTCTGGGCAAGTGTGGGCGCTGCGAGTATCGAGCATTGTGTGGAGGATCGCGCGCGCGCGCCTATGCGCACACTGGCAATGCGCTGGCCAGCGATCCATTCTGCCCTTATCAACCGCGCGCGGCTGCGGCATCCGCATCTGTGTAGAGACTGTGCGCTCAAGCGCAAAAAAAACCGGCACGGTCAGCGACCGTGCCGGTTTTTTGTTGTGCCTGCGCTTCTTTAGCGAGGGCTGCGGTACTGGTTGTGTTTTTCGCG
>DAHUZD010000169.1 GCA_027306745.1 Acidobacteriaceae bacterium | reverse complement strand
ACTGCATCTGGATTTGGAAGAGTACACGCGCCGCTATCAACTGGACGGTGCACGCCTGGCCGCACGCGCACCCCGCGCCTTGGTGCTGCATCCCGGCCCCATCATCCGCGGCATGGAGATCACCAGCGAAGTGGCCGACGGCGCGCAATCCGCAATTGAGGAACAGGTACGCCACGGCCTGGCTATTCGCATGGCGCTGCTGATGCGCGCTCTGCAAACGCCCTCTGCGCAACGCACAGGAAAGAAGACGAAGCGATGAACAGCACACTCATCCGCGGCGGACATTTGCTGGACCCGGCAGCCAAACTGGACGCGCCACGGGATCTGCTGCTGCGCGCAGGCCGCGTGGCCGCTGTGGACGCGCCCGGCAAGCTGGACGCTCTCGCCGCGCGGGAACATGCAGAGACCCTCGATGCACGGAGCCTCATTGTCGCTCCCGGCTTGGTGGATATTCACGTGCACCTGCGCGAACCGGGCCAGAGCCACAAGGAAACCATCGCCACAGGAACCGCAGCGGCGGCGGCCGGCGGCTTCACCAGCGTCTGTGCCCTGCCCAACACCACGCCAGTCAACGATTCTGTGGAGGCCACACGCTGGATGCAGTCGCCTGAACGTCAGGCGCTCGTGCGCGTTTTCCCCATCGCGGCGGCCACACGCGGCAGCCTGGGTGAAGCGATCACGGAATATGTGGCGCTGAAATCCGCAGGTGCCGTCGCCATCAGCGACGATGGCAAACCGATTCTGCATGACGCCATCATGCACCAGTCACTGGCCGCAGCCGCGCGTGCTGGCCTGCCCGTCATTCAGCACGCTGAAGACACTCGCCTGACGCAAGGCGCAACCATGAATGCAGGCGCACTGGCCTTTCGGCTGGGCCTGCGCGGGATGCCCGCCGAAGCGGAAAGCAACATTGTGGAGCGCGACATTCGCCTGCTGGCTGCTCTGCAAGATAGCCGCGCACATCTGCATGTGGCGCACTTGTCCACGGCCAAAGCGCTGGAGGCCGTGCGTCGCGCCAAGCGCAACGGCCTGCATGTCACCTGTGAAGTGGCGCCGCATCACTTCGCACTCACGGAGGAAGCCGTCGGCCAATATGACAGCCATGCCCGCATGAACCCTCCGCTGCGCGTGCAGGCAGACCGCGAAGCGCTCATTGAAGGACTGCTGGACGGCTCCGTGGATGCTATCGCCACCGATCACGCGCCGCACTGCGTCCATGAAAAGGAGCAGGAGTTTGAGCGCACGCCCAATGGCGTTTTGGGGCTGGAGACCGCGCTCGGCCTCTCACTTCAGGTTCTGCATCAGAAACATTCTCTGCCGCTCAGCCGGGTCATCGCTTTGCTCAGCGCCCAGCCAGCGCAACTCTTGCACCTTGCCGGGCGCGGCACATTGGCCGTCGGCTCCTATGCGGATATTGTGCTTTTTGCTCCCAAAACAATGTGGGTGTATCGCGCTGCGGAATCCAAATCCAAATCGCGCAACACGCCTTTTGACGGCTGGACGCTGCCGGGAAAAATTCATCGCACGCTCAGCGAAGGCAAGACCGTGTACTCCTCCGGCTCTTAAAGCTGCTGCCTGTTCCACACTTGTCCGCGGTGGATGCTTGCGGCGATACTCGTCGATAAAACGCATAAAACAGTACAAAATCATATATGTATGATTTGATGAAGCGTTGATTTCCATTTAGTTTGCAATCAGGAGATCGACGTACCCGTGCCCGCTTTCCCTTCGAAAAGGCTTCTGCCCCTGACCCGTATTCTGCTTGCGCTTCTTGCAACTATTTCCGTCTCGGCACAAACCACACAGTCCAGCTTCACCGCCCGTTGGCTGGCTTACGTCTCCAGCACACAGGCCGCGCAGCCACATTGGGTCACGCCCATCGTGCTGGTCACACCGCGGTTGGAACAAGAGTTTCGCGCCGACTTTGTCCGTCAGTTGACCGCGGGGCGCCAGCAGGTCTGGCTTTATGACAATGGAAAAGGTCTGGAGCTGATTCCTGCTCGGCATATTGAATTGCTTTTCAACCTGCCGCCGTACCAGCAGCACAGCGCTTCCAACTTGCAGGACGGTCTGGGCGACGTCAGCTTTCTGATGAAGTATCGGCTTCTCGCAGCGAATGAGAAGAGCGGCAACTACATTTTTACCGCCTACATTGGCGGCAGCGTACCCACGGGCACATACAAAAATGGCGCGGCTAGCGCTCTGGTTCTGCCCAGCATCGGCGGCGGCAAAGGCTGGGGGAATTTTGATTTGGAGTCCACGCTCGGCGGCACGCTACCGGTGGACAGCACCCAGACAGTAGGCCGCTCGGTCGTCTGGAACACCGTCGCGCAATACCATACGCACAACTTCTTCTGGCCGGAACTGGAGTCGAACGCGACATATTTCTATGGTGGACCCAATGACGGCAAGCGGCAAAATTTTTTGACGCCGGGATTGATGTTGGGCCGCTTCCCACTACACAATCGAGTCGGCGCAACCTTTGGCGCAGGCATGCAGATTGCCACCTCGCATGACCACCTCTACAACCACGCGCTGATTCTCACTGGGCGCATCCCCTTCTAACTACACTCCACGCCGGGTGCGCAGTAACCCACTGCGCAGCCATTCATTTTTGCCTGCACGCCTTCTATCCCACCCTTGGCTTTCTCGATGGCCCATCTTCGTGTACCCTACATTTATCCCGACAGTTTCCCAACGTTTTGGAGACGATTGCCTATGTTGCAACCGCTTAGATCCCTGTTTACTTTTTTCGCCTCCAAGCGCGCGCTTCAGCTCGTTTTCCTGTTCGCGCTGTTGATGATTCCTGTCCCGACTTTTTCTCAAAGCAAGTTTGTCGACCATTGGCTGGATGCTGTAAATCGTACACAGGATGAGCAACCCCACTGGATTTCCCCGCTCATTCTCAACACGCCGCGGCTGGAACAGAAGCTGCGCGCTGACTTTTCCCGGCAGATTCTTCCCGGCCATGCAACCACATGGTCATACGGCAATGGCAAGGGGCTGGATCTGATCCCGTATAAAAACATTGCGCTGATTCTGGATGCGCCGCCATATCTGCAACACAGTGCTCCCAACACCCACGATGGCCTGGGCGATGTCAGCTTTCTCATCAAGTACCGCATCCTGGCTGCGAATGAGGAACATGGCAACTACATCCTGTCTGCATATCTGGGCGGCAGCGTGCCCACAGGCACCTATGCGAACGGCAGCAACAGCGCGCAGATTCTCCCAACATTGGCCGGCGGCAAGGGCTGGGGAAATTTCAGCCTGCAATCCACATTGGGCGGAACGTTGCCCGTGGATAGCACCCGCGTGGTGGGTCGCTCTATTGTTTGGAATGCTTCCGCGCAGTTGCACATTTTGCAGTATCTGTGGCCCGAACTGGGGTCGAACAATACGTACTATTTGGGTGGAATCAACGATGGCAAGTCGCTCAACTTCGTCACTCCTGGTCTGATACTTGGACGCATCCCTCTGCGCCACCGTATGGGGCTTTCTTTGGGGGCTGGAATGCAAATCGCCGTTTCCCACGCACCACAATATAACCACGCGCTCATTCTAAGCGGACGCCTGCCGTTTTGACGCCAGCAGAAACCTTGGCAGTGTGGATTGTGCGGCTCAGTGCAGCCGTGGCCAGCGGAGGGCTTCTGTGACCACGCCAAACAAGCCGAGGGCCGTAGCCACTACTCCCGATGAGAGCGTCAGGATGCGATTGGCAGCGCCAAAAGTTTGTGCAAAGGGCATCCAAGGTAGAGCAGAGGCCATGGCCAGCAAAATTATGCCGCCCGTCAGCAACAAGAGCGAAGCCGCACGGCGCTGATAAAGCGCCCAGATGGAGGCGGGAAAGATGAGCACTCCGCCGCTGACGATGAGCACAACTTCTGCAATGGAGCCACCTCGCAGCGAAGTGAGCACGGCGACAGGGATGTAGACGAGACCGCCAAAGCCCCAGAGAATGCCCAGGGAGAAAAACGTAAGGCCCCAGAAACGGCGCAGGCTCTGCTGAATGGCAGCGTCTTGCGTTGCGCGGCTGGAGCCGGATATTGTCACTACGCTGGACCTACCACAGACCCCAGGCACGACTAATGTAATCACTCAGCGTCATGGTGATGAGCACCAAAAACATGAACAACCCCGAGGCCACGGTGAGCTTGAGCAGCTTGGAGCTGTAGTGGATGTGCATGAAGAAGAGCACGACCAGGCCTGCCTTGAAGCAGGCAATGGCCAATGCGATAACCGGGTTCAACACGCCGAGGTCAATAAAGGCCACCCATGTGGTGAGGCCGGTGCAAACCAAGAGCGTAAAAAAGATGAGCAAGTAAACCTTGGGGCCGACGACGTGATGCTCCTGATGCTCCAAGTCCATGCTGCCATGCTGGGATTCTGGATGCGACATTGCAGTTCAATCCTTCCGCGCGGGCCTGCCCATGGCAGGCAAATTGTTATCTGTACCGGCTGATCAGGTAGAGCAGCGGGAACAGGAATATCCAAACGATGTCAACAAAATGCCAGTACAGACCAAAATTCTCAATCGTCGACATGTGCCCTTCGGTGTAGGCTCCGCCCAGGGCGCGCACAACCAAAATGAGCAGGATGCTGATGCCGATAATCATGTGTAGCGCGTGCATGCCGGTCATGGCAAAGTACAGCGAGAAGTAGACCTGCGTCTTCTCGGCCATGTCTGGTGCCAAAGCAACGGCCTTGGGATCCGTGGGGTGTACAAATTGCTCGATGGAGAAGCTAGCTCCGGGTACTTGGTGCAGCTCAAACTTCTCGGCATACTCGACGGCCTTGATACCCAGAAAGGCCAGACCCAGCACAATGGTCAAAATCAAATAGGTGACCAGGCTTTTTCTGCGGCGCTTCTCTGCACTGTAGACGGCCATGGCCATCGTGAAGCTGGAGCAGATGAGCACAGCCGTGTTGATGGTGCCCAGCCAGATGTTGAGGGTATTGCTGCCCGCAACAAAAGCGGCGTGGTACCAGTTCCGGTAGATCAGATAGGCCATGAACATGCCGCCGAAAAACATGACTTCCGTCAGCAGGAAAAGCCACATGCCAAAGCTGGCGGCCTCGCGCTGCTGCTCGACGGTTTCAAAATGGTGGCGCAGATAGGCAGGGTGTGCGTGCGCTTCTGCCTGCATCTCGCCGTTTACAGTTGCAATCGCCGGGCTATCCAACGGTCTTCACCTCATGTTCGGTCTGATTTGCCAGCCATTCGTAATCGTAGGCCTCGTGATCGACGATTGGCGTCTCCACAAAATTCTCCGTCAGCGGCGGCGAAGTAATTTGCCACTCCAAGCCAGTCGCCTGCCATGGGTTGTTACCTGCGATCTTGCCATACTTAAGCGACCACGGCATGTAGAGCATGGGCAGCAGGTAGCCGACGGCCAGAATCGAAGCGCCCGCGGTAGAGAGCACGTTGAGCACTTGGAACTCAGGCGGGTACGAAGCGTAGCGGCGCGGCATGCCCAAGTAACCCAAAATAAATTGTGGAAAGAAGGTGAAGATGAATCCGATGAAGGTGACCACAGCGGCCAGCTTCGAGATGGCTTCGGGATACATGCGCCCGGTGATCTTCGGCCACCAGAAGTGCATGCCCGCCAGGTAGGCCATCAACATGCCGCCAACCATGACGAAGTGGAAGTGCGCCACGATGAAGTACGTCTCGGTCAGGTGCACATCCATGCCCATCGAACCAAGGAAGACGCCCGTCAGGCCACCGATGGTGAACAGTCCTAGAAAGCCGAAAGCGTAGAGCATCGGCGTCTCAAAGGTGATGGAGCCTTTGTAGAGCGTTGCAGACCAGTTGAAGATTTTGATCGCCGAGGGTACAGCCACCAACATCGTCAGCAGCGAGAAGACCAAGGCTGAATAATTCGAGACACCCATGATGAACATGTGGTGCTCCCAAACAAAGAATCCGAAGATGGCAATGGCCACAGAGGAGAACGCAACCGCCGTGTAGCCAAAGATGCGCTTGCGCGAGAAGGTGCTGATGACCTCCGAAATGACTGCCATGCCGGGCAGAATCATGATGTAGACGGCCGGGTGCGAATAGAACCAGAACAAATGCTGGAAGAGCAGCGGATCGCCGCCTTTGGTAGGGTCAAAGACGCCGATGCCGATGGTGCGCTCCAGCGCAACCAGCACCAGCGTAATGGCCAGCACCGGCGTGCCCAGTACCATCAGGATGGAGGCTGCATAGTGGCCCCAGACGAAGAGCGGCAGGCGGAACCACGTCATGCCCGGTGCGCGCATACGGTGAATGGTGACGATAAAGTTGAGACCCGTCAGAATCGATGCGAATCCGGCGATGAAGATGCCGAGTGCTGCCGTGACCACGTGCGTGTTTAGGTAATGCGTCGACAGTGGCGTGGTAAAGGTCCAGCCCGTGTCCACTCCGCCGAGAATCATCGCAGCCAAAATGAACAGTCCGCCGGCCACGAACAGATACCAGCTCAGCAGGTTGATCTTGGGGAAAGCCAAGTCCTTCGCGCCGATCATGATCGGGATCAGGAAGTTGCCGAGCGTAGCCGGAACCGACGGCACCAGGAACAAAAAGATCATTACGATGCCATGCATGCTGAACACCTTGTTATAGGTGTCCGGGGCCAGCAGGTCAGAGCCGGGCGTCAAAAGCTGCAACCGGATCAACGATGCAAAAGCTCCTCCGATAAAGAAGAAGAACGTGATCGAGAACAGGTAGAGCATGGCGATGCGCTTGTGATCGCCGGTCAGCAGCCAGCTTTTCAGGCCCAGCTCCTGGTTCAGATAATGCTTGCGCGGCAGTTGCGCCGTGCTTTGGTCGGGCAATTGAACGATCGTGTTGGCACTGCTCATGGCTTCACCCCTGCGGCGGCCGACGGCGTTGCGCCGTTGGTCTGCGTGGACGACAGTTGCGTTGTGTTCAGCGTCTGCTGAACGCGGAAGTTCGAATGCAAAGACTTGATGTATTCGACGAGATCAATCATGCCATCCTCGTTGATCTGGCCTTGATAGGTGGGCATGATCGGCGCGTAACCGGCGGGCACGTGCTGGGATGGATTCAAGATGGCGTCGCGCAGATAAGCATCGTCGGCAACGGCGGTGGTGCCGTCTTGCAGACGGATGCGGGAGTCATAGACTCCGGCCAGGTTCGGCCCGCGCGCCGCCGGATCGCCGGAGTGGCAGGCGTTGCAGCCGAGGCTGGCAAAGAGCCGCTCACCGTTCTGCGCCAGGGATGCGCCGCTGGTGCTGCCCGCGGCCCATGCGGCATAGGCATCCGGTGTCATCGCCGTCACCCAGCCGATCATGCCGGAGTGCTCCGTGCCACAGTACTGCGTGCAAAAGATGTGATAGCGGCCCGGTTGGGTCGCCTCAAACCAGACTGTGGTGTAGCGTCCGGGAATCGCTTCGCGCTTGACGCGGAAGTCGGGCACGGAAAAGCTATGGAAGACATCCTGCGAGATGAGCGTGACCTGCACGGGACGGCCAATGGGAATGTGCAGCGCGTTGATCTCATGCTGGCCGCCGGGATGTTCGGCCTTCCACATCCACTGCTTGCCAACGACGTAGACCTGCATGGCGTTGGTGGGCGGGTTATAGATGCGGAAGTACAGTAGAGCTCCCCAGACAAACGCGATGAGGAATAGCCCCAGCGGAATCAGCGTCCACGTGGCTTCCAGCAGCGTAGAGCCTTCGATCTGCGTGGCCTCCGGGCTGCGCTCCTTGCGGTAGCGCACGGAGAAGCCGACGACCAGAGCGCCAACCAGCACCAATCCGATGATCGTGATGACGACCAGGAACAGGTAGAGCGCGTCCGCGTAGGGAGCGATGGTGGAAGCCTCCGGTGGAAACAGCGGGGAGGCCTTCATCCAATTCGTCAAAAACTGCCAAAGCACTGGACTGATATGCGACATTCTCGTTTATCCGTTCGCCTTCTTGACTGCATTCATCATGGCTGCGTTGCCGCTTGCCTGTTGCGCGACCGCGCGTTGTGCTGCGGCAATCGCGTCCCGCCGGAACATGATCAGCATGAAGCTGCCCAGCGCCAGCACCGTCAAAACTCCGCCCAATTGCACAATGCGGGCGATCATCAAACTGCGCCGCCCCGTATGCGGGTCATAGCGGTAGCAGTAGGTCAAAATCAACTCCACCGGCGAACCAATGCCGCCGCCAGCGGCCTTGCTGAGCGCCTCGCCCATCTGCTTGGGCGGATACTCCACACCCAGGTAGTACTGCGCGATGCGTCCCTGCGCCGTGATGATGGCAATCGCGCTGGTGTGCGCAAACTCCGTCATCTTGCCATCCGGCCCCGGCACGCGCACATAGCCGTAGCCCACTGCGTTCGTCAACGCTGCAATCGATGCAGCGTCGCCAGTTAAAAAATGCCAGCCGTATGCCGTATCCGGCTTACCGTA
>DAHUZD010000149.1 GCA_027306745.1 Acidobacteriaceae bacterium | reverse complement strand
ATGGATAGAGAACCGGCCGATTCCTCAGAAGCCAGTGCAGCCGTTCTACCCCTGCACAGCGACGGCGTTGCGGCGTGGGCGACGATTGGCCTGCAAGACCTTCTTGCGCAGACGCAGGTTCTTCGGCGTCACTTCCACCAGCTCATCGTCGGCGATGAACTCAATGGATTGCTCCAGATTCAGCGGCTTGAATGGCACCAAACGAATGGCCTCATCTGCCGAGGAGGCGCGCATGTTGGTCAGATTCTTTTCGCGCACGGCATTGACGTCCAGATCATTGTCGCGCGAGTGTTCGCCAACCACCATGCCCTCGTAGACCTCGACGCCGGGGCCAACGAAGAGAATGCCTCGCTCCTGCAGGCCGTCGAGCGAATAGGTGGTCGTCGTGCCGGCACGGTCGGCGATCAGCGCGCCGGTGGGCCGCTGCGGAATCTCGCCTTGATGCTCCATGTAGCCGTCAAAGAGCGTGTTCATCACAATGGTGCCGCGCGTCTCGGTCAACATCTCACTGCGCAGGCCGATCAGCCCGCGGCTGGGAATGCGGAAGACCAGGCGCACGCGACCATAGCCATGGTTGCTCATGCGTAACATCTCAGCCTTGCGCGGGCCAAGCCGCTCCATCACCACGCCGACAAAATTTTCTGGAATATCGATGGTCAACTGTTCGACCGGCTCCATCAGCTTGCCGTCCACGCGACGCGTAACGATCTCCGGGCGGCCCACCATCAACTCGTAACCCTCGCGACGCATCATTTCGATGAGAATCGCCAGTTGCAGTTCGCCGCGGCCCAGCACCTTGAAGCTGTCCGGGCTGCCCGTGTCTTCCACGCGAATGGAAACATTCGTCAGCAATTCTTTGTCCAGACGGTCCCGCAGATTGCGCGAGGTGACGTACTGGCCCTCCCGCCCGGCAAAGGGCGAGTTATTCACGGAAAACTGCATGGCAATCGTTGGCTCATCAATGGTGATGGCTGGCAACGGCGCAGGATTTTCCAGGCTGGTGATCGTTTCGCCGATGGTAATGCCGGTCACTCCGGCCACGGCCACGATGTCGCCAATTTCGGTGGCTTCAATGTCCGTGCGCTTGAGGCCGTTGAAGGTAAAGAGCTTGGTGACCTTCGTCTTTTCCAGCGCTCCGTTGCGTTTGGAGATGGCGACTTCGTCGCCGGTGCGCAGCGTGCCGTTAAAGACGCGCGCAACGGCCAAACGCCCCAGATAATCCGAATAATCCAGATTGGTGACGAGAACCTGCAATGGCGCGTTTGCGTCACCCTTGGCGGGGGGAATCGTCTCAATTATTTTGTGGAGGAGAGGCAGCAAATTTTCACCGGGCGTCTTCAGGTCCAGCGTGGCCGTGCCCTGCTTGGCGTTGGTGTAGACCACGGGGAAGTCCAATTGATCTTCCGTCGCATCCAGATCGATGAACAGGTCATAGACCTCGTTCAGCACCTCTTGCGGACGCGCGTCCGGGCGGTCGATCTTGTTCATCACCAGAATCGGCGGCAGCTTGGCTTCCAGCGCCTTGGAGAGCACATAGCGCGTCTGCGGCAGCGGGCCTTCGCTGGCATCCACCAGCAGCATGACGCCATCCACCATCTTGAGCGCGCGCTCCACCTCGCCACCAAAGTCGGCGTGGCCCGGCGTGTCGACGATATTGATCTTGCTGTCTTCAAAAAAGACGGCCGTGTTCTTGGCCAGAATCGTAATGCCGCGCTCGCGTTCAAGGTCGTTGGAGTCCATCACCCGGTCGACAACGGCTTCATTGCTGCGAAAGGTGCCGCTCTGGCGCAGCAGGGCATCCACCAGCGTGGTCTTGCCGTGGTCAACGTGGGCGATAATGGCGATATTGCGAATGACGCGAGACACGATGCGTTCGTTTCCTAACGTTCCAAGATTTTTTCAATTGTGATTCTGGAGGTGGATTGCACGCCGCAGCAGGGGCTGGGCTGTCCGAAGCACAGCCTTTAGTTTACCGCAAAAACCCAGAATCAACGCAGAAATCGTTCTGCCAAGCCCCTGCAGACTTCTGCGGATTCTGCGAAATCTCGAATCGATTTCAGGCAACTCAGATACAATTTGGAGTGCTCAACGGCAAGAAACCAATTTGCACAGTGGAGACTTTCCTCATCATGATCCAACGCTTGTCTCGTTTGTTCCTCCTGATCACGCTGCTGGCAGCCCTGTCGGCATGCCTGCATGCGGACACCATTATTTTGCGCACCGGTGGCAGCCATACTGGAACCTTCACCGCGCCGCCCAGCGGCATGATCCGCTTAACCGGCATGCACGGTGTGCAGTATCAGTTTCCCGTGCGCGATGTACAGACCATCGTCTTCACCAACGCCAGTGACACACTGACATTGCGCAGCGGCCACTCCTACACCGGCCATTTGAACGGCCTTGCGTCCATCCAGTTCTCCGACGCAGAGGGCATTCAGTATCAGTTCCCGCTCAGCGATGTCGTCTCGCTGGTGTTGAACCAGGCCGCCCCTGCGGTGCAAAGCCTGCCCGCGCGGATGAAGCAACTTCCTGCTGGCACGGAGATCACCGTGCGCTGTGAGGAAACGATCGACTCCAAGCACGCTGCGCCGGGCCAGGTCTTTCGCGCCGAAGTGCGCGTGCCCGTGCTGGATGCCAATGGCAACATCGCCATTCCGCAAGGCTCTCCGGCGGAGTTGCAGGTTGTTAAGGACTCCGGCGGCGGCGTAGCGCACGCCTCGGATTTGGCCCTGGCCATTGCAGGCGTCACCGTGCATGGAACAACGTACGATGTGATCTCGTCCGACGTGTATGAGCAAGGCAAAGAGGGTATGGGTGCCAACAAGCGCACGGCGGGCTTTGTCGGCGGAGGCGCGGCGCTCGGCACGCTGATGGGCGCAATTTTCGGCGGCGGCAAGGGCGCTTTGATTGGCGGCCTGGCCGGAACCGGCGCGGGAGCCGCGACACAGGTGATGACGCGCGGCAAAGCCATCACCATCCCGGCAGAGACCGTGATGACCTTCCGCCTGGAGCAGCCGCTAGTCATCAAACCGCGCGTGCAGACCCAGCCGTAACCGGCCCCAACCATCGGGCTATTTGTATCGGAAAACCCACTCTGCGCATGGCGCCAGGGTGGGTTTTCTGCTTTTCAGTTCTATAATCGACTATGGCCACGTTGCGCCCAGCGGCCGCCCAGCCTGCGGCGGCTTCGAGTTTGCTCGAAGAAAAATTCCAAACGCTGCTGGAGACCGTGCGCGCCAACCGTCCGCAAGACGACCTGGCCATCATTCAAAAAGCCTACGAATTTTCCCTGCAACACCATGCCGGCCAACAGCGGGCCAGCGGCGAACCCTATGTGCTGCATCCGCTGGAGGTGGCGCAGGTACTGGCAGAAATCAAGCTGGACGCGACGGCCATCGCCGCCGGGCTGTTGCATGATGCGGTGGAAGACACACCGGTCACCTCGCAAGAAGTCGCCACACTCTTTGGCGAGCAGGTGGCGCACATCGTCAACGGCGTCACAAAAATCGACAAAATCCAATTTGCCAACCGCGAAGACCGGCAGGCGGAAAATGTCCGCAAGATGCTGCTGGCCATGGTCACTGATGTGCGCGTAGTGCTCATCAAACTGGCGGACCGGCTGCACAACATGCGCACGCTGCAACATCTACCCCCCGACCGGCAAGAAGCCATCGCGCGCGAAACGCTGGACATTTACGCGCCGCTGGCTCACCGCCTGGGCATGGGCAAGGTGCGCGGCGAGCTGGAAGACCTGGCCTTCCGCTATGTGGACCCCATCTCGTACGAGCAAGTGCGCGCTGCTGTGGAAGCCCGGCGCGAAGCTGGCGAAGAATTTCTGCGCCGCATTGACGCCATCCTGCACGAAAAGCTGACCGAGCATGGCATTCAAGGCCGCGTGCAATGGCGCATCAAACGTCTCTACTCCATCTTTCAAAAATTGCAGGATCAACGCATCACCGTCGATCATGTCTACGATCTGCTGGCCGTGCGCGTCATTACGACCAGCGTGCAGGATTGTTACGCCGTCTTTGGCCTGATCCACAGTCTGTGGCCGCCGGTGCCGGGGCGCATCAAAGACTTCATCGCCATGCCGCGTCCCAACTTGTATCAATCGCTGCACACCACAGTGATGGCCGACGGCGGCCATCAGTTTGAAGTGCAGATTCGCACCGAAGAGATGCACCGCACCGCCGAAGAGGGCATCGCCGCGCATTGGAAGTACAAGGCCGGTGGCTCGCCCGTCAGCGCCAAGGATGAGCAGCGCCTGGCCTGGGTGCGCCAGATCGTCGAATGGCAACGGGAGATGACCGATCCCAATGAGTTTCTCTCCACGCTCAAGATCGATCTATATCCCGAAGAGGTCTACACCTTCACACCCAAAGGCAAAGTGGTCGTGCTGCCCAAGGACGCCAGCCCCGTGGACTTCGCCTATGCCATTCACACCGAGGTGGGCAACACCTGCACCGGTGCCAAGGTGAACGGCCGCATGGTGCCGCTGAAAACGCGTCTGCGCAACGGTGACATTGTTGAGATCAACACGCAGAACGGGCACACGCCCAGCCGCGACTGGTTGAATTTTGCCAAGAGCAGCCGTGCGCGCAACAAGATCAAACACTGGCTGAATGAACATCAGCGTGAACGCGCTATTGAAATTGGCCGCAAGCTGCTGGATCGCGAAGCGCGCAAGTACAAAGTCTCGCTGGCGAAATTTGACGATGCCGACTATCTGCGCGCCGCCGCTGAATATGGCCTGGGCACGGTGCACGACCTGCTGGCCGCCATCGGCTTCGGCAAATACTCCGCACGGCAGACGTTGAACAAACTCGCGCCAGGCTCCACTGCGCCCGCTGGCGCAGCCGAGGCTGCAGCCTCGCCGATGTCCGATGCCGTCAAGCGCGTTTACTTCAGCAAGGGTTCTGAGTCGCTAACAGTCGAAGGCCACGATGAGCTGCTCGTCTACCGCGCGCGCTGCTGCAATCCCATTCGCGGCGAAGAG
>DAHUZD010000148.1 GCA_027306745.1 Acidobacteriaceae bacterium | reverse complement strand
TAGCGCGTCATGGCGTTGGCTCCTATCTGGCTACAACGGTCACCGCGCCCGAGGACAAGATTCTTTTTGCGCTGGAGGGTCTTGCATCTCAGATCGAACGCGCGCAGCATCCGGGCGCGCGGCCTATTGGCATTCATCTTGAAGGGCCATTTCTCTCATGCGAAAAACGCGGTGTGCACCCACCGGAACTTTTGCAATTGCCCAGCGTGGAGCGCTTCGAGCGGTACTGGCAAGCCGCGCGCGGACACATTTCGCTCATCACCGTTGCGCCAGAATTGCCAGGAGCGTTGGAAATGATCGCTCATGCCACACAGAAGGGCGTTCGCATCAGCATCGGGCATAGTAATGCGCGCACATCCGAAGCGCAGGCAGGCATTGCCGCAGGTGCCGTAAGCGCCACACATGCCTTCAACGCCATGCGCGCGCTGGATCACCGCGATCCGGGCATTCTGGGTGTTGCGTTGGACTGTGATGATCTCTTTGCGGAAATCATCTGCGACAAAATTCATGTCGCCCCTGAAATGGTGCGCCTGTTCTGGAAGGCGAAAGGGCGGCAACGCAGTATTTTAATTACCGATGCGATGAGCGCCACAGGAATGCCCGATGGCAGCTATCAACTTGGCCCGCTCACTGTAACTGTGTCGAATGGAACCTGTATGTCCGACGGAAAATTGGCAGGCAGCGTGTTGACGCTGGATCGCGCTTTGCTCAATTTTATGGAGTGCACAGGTTGCGATCTGCAATCCGCATTGCGATGCCTCACGGCGAATCCTTCTGCAATGACGGGCGGGGAAAAATATATCGGCCAATTGCGCGTGGGCATGCCTGCGGACATCACAGTGTTGGATGCGAACGGCGCTGTGCTGTCCACGATGCTGCGTGGCAACATGGTTGCACCATCATGATCTGCGCATACCGTTAATGTGCGGAGACTGCTTGTTGCGCACGCCAAACCGCGCCCAAGGCGGCATCGACGGGTTCTGGATGTACAGTGACCTCTGGCAATGAGCCACGCACAGTCGCAATCAACGCCTCACGCAACGGAGCCACATGGGCCGCAACGCTGCCTGTCAATGCCAGAGGTAAATTATCTCCCGTCAGGGAACCGGTATGCTTCAGTCGTCGCAGAGCGAATACCGCCATGGAACCGAGCAGGCTTCCACCCTCCTGTAAAACGCGCAGTGCGACAGCATCGCCTTGTATCGCGCAGGTGGAGACCCCAGGTGCAAGCTGGGAAAAATCCGGGCCTGGTACTCGATTGCCCATTTCAACCAGTTCCGTGTGCGAGCTAATCGTCCAGAGACGCAAAATTTCATCAAACAGTTTCGTTGGCTCGCCGCGATCCAGCGCTTGCAGAGTGGCTCGCGCAGCCTGCAAGCCAATCCAATACCCTGAGCCTTCATCGGAGAGCACAGGCCCCCAGCCGCCTAAATGAAAGATTTCCCCTTGCGGCATGCGCCCGACGACGTTGGAGCCGGTTCCGGCAATCACCAGCACGCCCGGCCCGCCGTGAAAGGCTGCATCCAGGGCAATCTCCTCATCTCCGCACAAATGCACCGAACCCTGCAGGTGCTTGCGCAACTCCGCACGCGCCCATTCAGCAATCTCTGGCACGGTAATGCCAGACAGGCCAATGCACGCGCTGGTAATGGATGTGGCGGCCACTCCGGATTGCTGTTCCAAGTCTGCGAAGAGCGCGGCCAGGTTTTTTCCAGCAGCGTCCGCTCCGTTGCGCGTCACTTTGATGGAGCCGGAATGCGCTCGGGCCAGCACCGTGTTTGTGCCAGCCAGAACTGCGGTTGTTTTTGTGCCGCCAGCGTCAATGCCTAAAAAAAATCGCATGAAATTGGGTGAGTGGATTTCGCTCGTATCCTTCCAAAGTTATGTGCTGCTTCTATCTCGAATGGCTTCGAATGACGCCCATCAGCCGCAGCCACTCCACAAATGCCGCTGGAGTGACTATACTGCTGTTGCCTTTGATTATCTCTTTCAGCGCTGGAGTGTACAAGTCATGATCGCAGTATTAAATCGATTTCGCTTGCGTGCAGTTTTTCTTCTGCTCATCACGCTGGCCTCCTTCTGCGCCGCAGAGGCTGCCGTAAGCCCGCAGCACTCTGGCGCCGAGCTTGCACTGCTGCCCTTGCCGCGTGAAGTGCAGACGGGGGGAGAGATTTTGCTTCCGCATGGCCTGGCTGTGCAGTTTGCCAGAAATGCTGAAGACGAATTCGCGGCCAAGGACTTTGCGCAGGCCGTGCAGGAACATGGCGCCCCTTGCCGTCTGCGGGGCGCTGGCGATCCATCTGTTGTATTGCTGCGTGCCGATACAGAGGAGGCGCACAGTCTGCTTCTTCGCCAGCACCAGAAGTTTTTGCCATCCATGCAGGAGGAGGGATATATCCTTCTGCGTGCTGGCAACCGCTACTACGATATTGCGGGCACGGGCGCGGGAATTTTTTATGGTGTGCAGACGCTTCGACAATTGCTGGCCGGGCAGGGAAGCGCACTCATTCTGAATACGCCCACAGTTCGTGACTGGCCGGCGATGCGCTATCGCGGCATGGGAGACGATTTGTCGCGTGGACCCGTTCCCACGTTGGAATACCAGGAAAAACAGATTCGTACTTTCGCGCAGTACAAGATCAATCTGTATTCGCCCTATTTTGAAAATACGCTGCAATTTGCCTCCAGCCCGTTGGCTGCCCCTCCTGGTGGAGCGATGTCGCGTGCTGATGTCGAAACGCTTGTCCGTTATGCGCAGCAGTATCACATCACTATTGTTCCCGATCAGGAGTCCTTCGGGCATCTGCATCACACGCTGCTCTTTGAGCAGTATGCCAAGCTGGCAGAGACGCCGCATGGCAGTGTGCTTGCGCCGGGCCAGCCCGGCTCACTTCCGCTCATCGATCAATGGTTCACTGAGATTGCACAGATGTTTCCCGGCCCGTTCTTGCACATTGGCGCGGATGAAACCTTCGATTTGGGCGCGGGGCAGACGCAGCAGGCCGTACAAAATGAAGGCTTGGGCAAGGTCTACATCGACTTTGTCCGTCAGATTTATCAATCCTTGCAGCCTTTGCACCGGAGAATTTTGTTTTGGGGCGACGTAGCCATGAACTCACCGCAACTGGTCAAGACGCTGCCGAAAGACATGATCGCCGTTGCGTGGAAATACACACCGCAGCCGCAAGGCTACGATGCCTGGATCAAGCCGTTTACGGATGCGGGCATGGAGACCTGGGTGGCCCCCGGCGTCAGCAGTTGGAATCAGGTGTACCCCGACAACGACGCGGCTCTGCAAAACATTCAGCGCTTTGTGGCTGACGGCCAACGTATGGGCACGCCCGGCGAACTCAACACGGCCTGGTACGACGATGGGGAAGGGCTATTTGCCCAAACCTGGTACGGTGTTTTGTTTGGCGCAGCGGCAGGCTGGCAGCCCGGCACCAGCCGCCTGCAACCATTCGAGCAGAGCTATGGCCAGGTGTTTCACAACGACGCCAGTGGGAAAATCAATCAGGCGCAACTGGAGCTGATCGCAGCGTACCAAACCCTGGCCAAAGCCGGCCTGGATGGCAACACCGACCTGCTCTTCTGGTTGGATCCCTGGAGCCAGCAGGGAAGGCTCGTCTCAGCCAAGTTGCTGCCGATTGCTCGCGATCTCCGCATCCACGCAGAAAACGCCATGGTCGACATTGACCAGGTGCGCCAGCAGCCGGGGATTCGCAATCGCGGCGCTATGGATGCAATGATGCTCGGCGCACGCCGCATGGACTTCATCGGGC
>DAHUZD010000144.1 GCA_027306745.1 Acidobacteriaceae bacterium | reverse complement strand
ATCTTCGCCGGTGGCAAACAGGTGCAGATTGGCCAAGTCCACCACAAGCTCCACTTGAATGAGGAGCATGTGCACGCCGCGGCCAACGACACGCTCGACAAGCTGGGCATCGCCAAAAACGCGCGTCAGGAAAAAATCCTGGCCCGCGACGCCAGGCTGAAGCAGGACGCGGAAAATGCCCGCATGGCCGCGTTGTACCGCCAGCATGTGCTGGGCGAAAAGCCAAAGGACAACTTCGTTGCCCTCAACTCACTCCAGCCCGCCACCCCGGTGGAACGCAAGCTGGAAGAGCCGGTGATGGGCGACTAGCCGGTTCGCTGCACGGAACAGCAAGGCCGCCTCTGCACCCCGGCGGCCTTGGGATGACGGATGCATTCCCTTGGCTGGCGGCCCGGCATTGCGAAATCCGCCGCGGCTACAATCAATCGTATGAAAGCCCTTCCGCTGCGCGGGGAATACCTGCAGGAGTTTCGCAAGGCGCTGCTGTGGTGGTATTCCGTGCATGCACGCGACCTGCCTTGGCGGCGTACTCGCGATCCATACAAAATCTGGGTTTCAGAGATTATGTTGCAACAGACGCGGGTGTCCACCATGACTGGCGTCTATCGCTCCTTTGTCGCGTCCTACCCCAGCATTCCTGCGCTCGCCCTGGCCAGTGAGGATGAAATCCTCGCCCGATGGAGCGGGCTGGGCTACTACAAGCGCGCGCGCAGCCTGCATGAGGCGGCCCGCCTGCTCATGCGGAACCATCAGGGGGAGATGCCGCAAACGTTTTTGGAATTGCGCAAGCTGCCCGGTGTGGGCGAATACACCGCTGCCGCCGTGGCCAGCATTGCGTTTGATGAGCCGGTGGCGGTTGTGGATGGCAACGTGGAGCGCGTGATTACGCGGTTGATTGGCGCGGCTACGATCAATGCCAAGACGCGTCACCGCATCCAGAACGCAGCGAAAAATCTATTGGACCCCAAGCAGGCCGGAGCCTTCAACCAGGCCATGATGGAACTGGGCGCGATGATTTGCAGCCCGCGTCAGCCAGCTTGCGCCGAGTGTCCTGTGCGGGAGTTCTGCCGCACGCAAGGGGAACATGCGCCTGCCGAGCGCCCCAAGACGCATAAGGTGGCCATCGCTTATCAGGTGCTGCGCAGAAACAAAAAAAATCCTCCGCAGATATTGTTCATACGCAGGCCCGCGGACGCTTCCCAGATGCCAGGCATGTGGGAGCTGCCGCTGGCCGATCCGACTCTGGTTCATCGCCAGCACCCGGTGTGGCGCACACTGCACAGCATCACCCGGACGCAATATGCAGTCTCCATCTACGATGCCGGCGTGGCGGAAGAAGAGCCTCAGGCCGAAGGCCGCGAAATCCGTTGGGCCAACGGCATCGCCATGCAGGACTTGCCATTGACCGGCGTCACGCGCAAAATCATGATGCACCTGCGGCTGATGCCACGCCCGCTGGATGGAACTGCGGACATGCAGCCCGAAGATCTGCTGCCGGCG
>DAHUZD010000111.1 GCA_027306745.1 Acidobacteriaceae bacterium | reverse complement strand
CGGGTGATTTCTTGTTATTTCTACCCTTCGCTGCGCGAAGGATGGGGCACCCGCATCCTTCACCCGGAGATCGGAGATTTCAGTGCCCGGTGTTGGTTATTTCGGGTGGATGGATTGCGACGCGGCTGCAGAGGCTGATGTATTGGAAGCGATCCGGTGCGCGTAGCTGGCTCCGACGAAGTCGCGGAACAAGGGATGCGGCTCCAGCGGTTTGGATTTGAATTCCGGGTGGAACTGGCAGGCGAGGAAGAAGGGATGGCCGGGAATCTCGACAACCTCCACATACGTGGCGTCGGGCGTGGTGCCGGTGATGCGCAGGCCAGCGCCGGTCAGCAGCGCTTCATATTCGCGATTGAACTCGTAGCGATGGCGATGGCGCTCGCTGATCTCGGTGGCTCCATAGGCGCGCGCGGCCAGGGAGTCGGGCTGCAACATGCAGGTCCACGCGCCCAGGCGCATGGTGCCGCCCATCTCTTCGACGCCGGTTAGCTCGCGCAGCTGGTAGATGACGCGATGCGGCGTGGCCGGGTCGAACTCGCTGGAGTTGGCCTCGGCCAGCCCGCAGACGTTGCGCGCGTATTCGATGCAGGCCGTCTGCATACCCAGACAGATGCCGAAGTAGGGTACGTTGCGTTCGCGGGCGTAGCGGATGGCGTTCAACATGCCCTCCACGCCGCGCTTGCCAAAGCCGCCGGGCACCAGAATGCCATCGAGTCCGGCCAGTTGCTGCTCATAACTTGTGTCGCCGGGGAATTTGGATTCCAAGCCTTCGGCCTCGACCCAGGTGACGCGCAGTTTGAGGTTGTGGGCCAGAGCACCGTGCACGAGAGCCTCTTTGAGGGATTTGTAGCTGTCCTCGTATTCGACATATTTGCCGACGATGGCGATGGAAACCTCGTCCTTGGGATGAGTGCTGCGCTCGGCCAGATCGCGCCAGCGGTCGAGCTGCGGCTCTGGCGCGTCCAAGTGTAGATACTTCAGCAGCAGTGTGTCGACATGCTCTTGCGCAAAGACCAGCGGGACTTCATAAATGGAGGGCACGTCCTTGGCGGTGATGACGGCCTGCTCCTCGACATTGCAGAAGAGAGCGATCTTCTGCTTCATGTCCGGCATTAGAAAACGGTCGGTGCGGCAGAGCAGAATGTCGGGCTGGATGCCGATGGAGAGCAATTCTTTGACGGAGTGCTGCGTAGGCTTGGTTTTCAGCTCCTGCGCAGCGGCGATCCAAGGCACCAGTGTGACGTGGACGAAGGCCGTGTTTTCTCGGCCCAGCTCCTGACGCATTTGGCGAATGGCTTCGAGGAAGGGCAGCGACTCGATGTCGCCAACGGTGCCACCGATTTCGACGATGACCACATCGGTTTCCGCAGCCAGCTTGCGCATGGCGTTTTTGATCTCATTGGTGACGTGCGGGATGACTTGAACAGTCTTGCCGAGGTAGTCGCCGCGGCGCTCTTTGGTGATGATCTGCTCATAGACGCGGCCGGTGGTCAGGTTGTTGTCGCGCGACAGGCGTGCGTGGGTGAAGCGTTCGTAGTGGCCGAGGTCGAGATCGGTCTCCGCGCCGTCGTCGGTGACGAAGACCTCGCCGTGTTGAAAGGGCGACATGGTGCCGGGGTCAACGTTCAGATAGGGGTCAAACTTCATCAGGTTGACACGCAGGCCGCGGGCCTCGAGCAGGCAGCCGATAGAGGCTGCGGCCAGGCCCTTGCCCAGACTGGATACAACTCCGCCGGTCACGAAGACATATTTTGCCGACATCAGTGCGGCTCCCTGAATTGAAATTTTGGATGGACGTGCGAGGTGGGCACAATCTATTTTCGCAGAAATTGTGGCGCGGTGGGAGGGAAAATTTGGCGCCGGGGCCGCTTCGGTGAAAAGCCCAACGGGCCAGAGAGTCTCCTCTCTGGCCCGTTGTTTGTGGATTGCTGCTGCTTCTTTTTCTTTACTGCACGGTCAGGGTCAGATTGAGCGTCTGCGTCGCCAGCCCGTTGGTGCCGGCCACCTGCACGGGAACCGTATAGGTTCCCTTGGCCGTCATGGGTCCTGCACCGGTCTGCGTGGTCGTGGCCGGGGTCGCCGAGCCGCCGCAGGCCGTCATCAGACCCGCGCCCGCCAGCAGAACCAGCAGCACCAACATGTGACGAGCGTGTGACGTCACACCTTTGTCACACCGCTTGCGCAAGCCAGCGCCCGCCGCCAGCAGGCCCGGCAGCCAGAAGGCCGTGGCCAGCATTGGCATGGGGTTCGAGCGCGTCTCAATCGGTGCCAATGGACGTATCGCAGCCGCCTGTGCGCTTTCGGTGGAGATGTCCAGCGTCACCGTCACCGTGCTGTTGGCCGCGATGTTGACCGTCGTGCCAGGCAGAATGACGCACGAGGCGTTGGCCGGCAGCGAGGGGCAACTCAGCGTGATCGTGCCCGTGTAGCCGTTGACCGAGGTGATCGTCACATCGTCGGTGATGGTTGAGCCTTGCGGCACATTCAGCGAGGACAGCTTCGAGCTGAGCGTCACCGAAGGAGATGGCCCGCCACTGGCTGGCCCTCCCATCACTGTGA
>DAHUZD010000043.1 GCA_027306745.1 Acidobacteriaceae bacterium | reverse complement strand
ACAATCAATTCTGATGAGCACACGCGACAGCTTTGTGGATGTTCCCACCGCGTTGGAGGAGATGCGCTCTGGGCGCATGATCGTCGTGGTCGATGATGAGGACCGCGAGAATGAAGGCGACCTGACACTGGCTGCCGAATGCGTTACGCCAGAGGCCATCAACTTTATGGCGCGCTATGGCCGCGGATTGATCTGTCTGGCGCGGACCGAAGAGCGCGCCGATCATCTGCGCCTGCGCCCGATGACTGAAGAGAACACATCGCGTTTTGGCACGGCGTTTACGGAGAGCATTGAGGCGCGCGAGGGCGTCACCACCGGCATCTCTGCACAAGACCGGGCGCATACTGTTCGCGTGGCGATGGATCCGCGCTCGACGGCTGCGGATTTGGCGCGTCCCGGCCACGTCTTTCCTCTGCGCGCGCGGCGCGGCGGTGTGCTGGTGCGCGCCGGCCAAACCGAGGCTGCCGTGGATTTGGCCCGCATGGCGGGCATGATTCCCGCCGGCATCATCTGCGAGATCATGAAGGACGACGGTACGATGGCGCGCGTGCCCGACCTGATCGAGTTCTGCAAAACGCATGGACTCAAAATGCTGACCGTCGCCGAACTGATCCGCTATCGGCTGCAACATGAACGCTACATTCATCGCGTGGCGGAGTCGATGCTGCCCACACCCTTTGGCGAATTCCGCATGATCGCCTATGAAAGCGAAGTGGAAGGCGGAGAGAGCCACATCGCGCTGGTATGCGGAGACGTGGCGCAGACCACAGAGCCGGTGCTGGTGCGCGTGCACTCCCACTGCCTGGCGGGAGATGTTTTTGGCGCAACGCACTGCGATTGCCATGAGCTGCTGCGCCATTCCCTGCGCATGATCGCCGAGGCGGGCCGCGGAGCGCTGGTCTATCTGCACAGCGCCAGCAAGGGATTTGGCATCGATCGTACCACGCCACAGCACAGGCTCATCTTCCACCGCGACCTGCGCGAGCGTGAAGGCCAGGCCGAGCGCCACCAGCGCACGCTGCGTCAGGTGGGCCTGGGCGGCCAGATTCTCTCGGACTTGCAGATCCACAAAATTCGCCTGCTCAGCAACACGCCAACACATGTGCCCGCATTGCAGGGCTTTGATCTGGAGATCGTCGAGCGCGTGCCCATTCTGACGGAAACTGCGCACAACGTTTCAGGCAGTACGGGAAGATGAGATCTCCTCACCCCAGCCAAAGTCGGCTTGAATGGGTAGGGGATGTTCGCGCTCGTTCGGAATGACTCTGCTAATAGCGGGGGCAGTTGCTGCGCGAGGCCTGCGCGCGTGAGGTCATCGCGCAGTTGCGCCACGGTGCGGAAGACAAGCGCGTGCAGGCCGACGGCGCGCGCGCCTTCGATGTTCTCCTCGCGGTCATCCAGAAATAAAGCCTCTTCGGCGCGCACGCCCAGCCGCTCCAGCGTGTGCCGATAAATCCCCGGCTCCGGCTTCAGCATATCCAACTCACAGGACCAGGTGAGCTGGTCGAATCTGCGCAGCCAGTCAAAGTTCGCGCGCATGTGTGCCAGCACATCTGCGCTCATGTTGGAGAGGATGGCTGTGCGCAAGTCCGCTGCATGCAACTGTTCCACCCAGCGCATCATGGTGGGGTTCAAGTCTGTCCACATGCGAATGTCCAGCTCGATGAGCTGGGCGATCACCACTGGCTCCAGCATAATGTTGGCGGTGCGTGCGAGTGCCTGCCAGTAGGTGAGGCCGTGGAGTGTGCCCCGGTCATACGCAGGCCGGTGCAGCCAGTAGGCGTGTTCAAAAGCGGCGGCGTCGAGGCGCGTCAGTCCCAACATGAGCTGATGGGCCAGCGCATTGGCTGGCTCGGTCAGCACCATGCCGTAGTCGAAGATGACAGCACGCAAGGGCATACGGTGTGCAGATTGCAGAAGAAAAAGAATCCAGAGAGGCATGGCGGAATCGCTCCGCAAAAATTCTCTGGATTCTTCACTCCGCTACGCTTCGTTCAGAATGACTCTTCGTTGTGCCTGCGCGTACAGGATGAGTTAGGCCTGCGCGTAGGTGACGATCTTGGCGAAGGAGTTGGGATCGAGGCTGGCTCCGCCGACGAGCGCGCCGTCAATCTCCGGCTGGTTGAGCAGGGAAGCGGCGTTATCCGGCTTGACGCTGCCGCCGTACAGGATGCGCATGGCTTCGGCAGCATCACGGCCCAACATGCGCGCCACCTGGCTGCGGATGATGACGTGCGCTTCAGCGGCCATCTCTGGCGTGGCGGTCTTGCCGGTGCCGATGGCCCAGACCGGCTCATAGGCGATGACGACTGTGCGGGCGGTCTCTGCGGTGAGGCCGGCCAGGGAGCGCGTGGTTTGGCGCAGCAGCACTTCTTCCGTTTTTCCGCCTTCGCGCTCAGCCAACAATTCTCCGACGCAGACGATGGGCACCAGCTTGTGCTTCAGCGCGGTGTGCAGTTTCTGGTTGACGGTCTCATCGGTCTCGCCGAAGAACTGGCGGCGTTCGGAGTGGCCGAGGATGACGTGTGTGCATCCGGCGGCGTGCAACATGGGTGCGGAGGTTTCGCCGGTGAAGGCGCCTTCCTCTTGCCAGTACATGTTCTGTCCGCCAACGTGGACGTGGGTGCCGTGCGTGGCTGCCACTACAGCGGGGATGGCAAGAAACGGCACGCAGAGCGTGATCTCATCGCGTGTGTGCCCCTGGACGAGGGGAGCGAAGGCCTGCACAAAGGCCGTAGCCTCGCTGGCGGTTTTGTACATCTTCCAATTGGCGGCAATCAGCGGTTTGCGCTGGCTCATTGTTACTTTTTCTCCGTCAGGGCTTCAACGCCCGGCAGTTTTTTCCCTTCCAGGAATTCCAAGGATGCACCACCTCCGGTGGAGATGTGCGTGATTTTATCGGCCACGCCGGACTGCTGCACAGCGGCCACGGAGTCTCCGCCGCCGCCGATGGATGTGGCGTCAGCATTGGCGGCCACGGCGCGGGCCACTTGCATGGTGCCGCGCGCAAAGGCCGACATTTCAAAAACGCCCATGGGGCCGTTCCAGACGATGGTGCTGGCCTCGGCGATTTCTTGGGTGAAGAGCGCGATGGTCTTGGGTCCAATGTCCAGCGCCATCCACTCTGCGGGGAAGTCGCCGGTACCTTCGAAGGTTTGTGTTTTGGCGTTGGGGGCAAACTTGTCGGCGAGGATGTGATCGACGGGCAGCAAAAAGCGCACGCCCTTGGCCTTGGCGGCTTCCATGGCGTGGCGAGCCACGTCGAGCTTATCGGCCTCTAGCAGCGACTTGCCGGTGTTCTGGCCCTGCGCCTTTAAGAATGTGTAGGCCATGCCGCCGCCGATGAGCAGAGCATCCACCTTGTTGAGCAGGTTCTGGATGACCTGGATTTTGTCGGAGACCTTGGCGCCGCCGAGAATGGCGACGAAGGGGCGGTCCGGCTCCGTGAGCGCCTTGCCCATGTAGGTCAATTCTTTTTCCATCAACAGGCCGGCGGCGGATTGCGCCACGTGATGCGTGATGCCCTCCGTGGAGGCGTGCGCGCGGTGGGCGCTGCCAAAGGCGTCGTTGACGTACACGTCACAGAGCTTGGCCAGCTTTTGCGCGAAGGCTGCGTCGTTGGCCTCTTCCTCGGCGTGGAAGCGCAGATTTTCCAGCAGCAGCACTTGGCCCGACTCCAGCTTGCCCGCCAGCTCCTCCGCGGTTTCGCCCACGCAGTCAGGCGCGAAGCCGACGTTGACCTCCTGGCCAAGACACTTGTCGATCATCGGGCGCAGCCGGTCCACAATGGGGCGCAGGCTCATCTTCGGGTTGGGCTTGCCCTTGGGGCGGCCCAGGTGCGAGGCCAGAATCAGCTTGGCCTTGTGCCGCAGCGCGTACTCAATGGTGGGCAGCGTCTCGCGGATGCGCGTGTCATCGGTGATGGTGGTTCCGTCTTCTGAGAGCGGGACGATGAAGTCCACGCGGACAAAGACGCGCTTATTTTCTAGGGAAAGATCGCGGATGGAGAGTTTGGACATGATGGTGTACCGTTCAGCCTTCCTTAGCCGGCCAGAATGGCCTCAGCCTCAATTTCAATGCGCCATGTGGGATCGAGCAACTGGACGGCCACCATGGTGGTCGCCGGGCGGATGGAGCCGAAGAACTCGCCGTGGGCGCGGCCTACGGATTCCCAATCCTCGGCGTGGGCCAGAAAAATGCGAGTGCGGACAACATCATCCAGCTTGGCCCCGGCCTGCGCCAGCGTGTTGCGGATGATGCCCAATACGTGGCGGGTTTGTTCGGCCGCATCGGCGCGGGATGTGTCCAGGCCGACCGGCCCGGTACCGGAGACATGCACAACGTTGCCCATGCGCACAGCGCGGGAAAAGCCAATGACCGGTTCGTATGGGGAGGAGCCTGCGAAGTTTTGCCGCATGTGAATCGTTCGTTCCTTCAGGCAGAAATGGTTCCAGTGTGCAGAGATCGAGGGACTGCATGTTGCCAGGCAGCCCCTCTGTAGTGTAACGGGAATACGCCGGAATTACAGACCCTTCTTGGTGACGAAGAGAATCAGGTCGCGGACGCGGTTGGAGTAGCCCCACTCGTTGTCATACCAGCTAATCACCTTGGTCATGTTGCCGCCGATGACCTTGGTGGACGGCGCATCAATGATGGACGACAGCGGGTTGCTCTTGAAGTCGGAGGAGACCAGCTCCTTGGTTTCGTAACCGAGGATGCCCTTCAGCGGGCCTTCAGCAGCGGCCTTCAGCGCGGCGTTGACCGACTCCACCGTGATGGGCTTTTCCGTGGTGACGGTCAAGTCGACCACGCTGACCACTGGAGTGGGCACGCGCAGGGAGAAGCCGTCCAGCTTGCCCTTCAGTTCCGGCAGCACCAGATGCAGCGCCTTGGCTGCTCCGGTGGAGGTCGGAATGATGTTCAGCGATGCGGCACGGGCGCGGCGCAGGTCCTTGTGCGGAAAGTCCAGCGTAACCTGATCGTTGGTGAAGCTGTGAATCGTATTCATCAGGCCGCTGACGATGCCAAAGTTTTCCAGCAGCACCTTGGCCAGTGGAGCCAGGCAGTTCGTGGTGCAGGAGGCGTTGGAGATGACATGGTGCTTGGCCGCGTCATACTTGTTCTCATTGACGCCGAGCACGATGGTGATGTCTTCGTTGGTGGCCGGTGCAGAGATGATGACCTTCTTGACCGAACCCTGCATGTGGGCCTTGGCCTTGGTGGCGTCGGTAAAGTGGCCGGTGGATTCGACAACGATCTGCGCGCCGACGGAACTCCAGTCCAGCTTGGCAGGGTCGCGCTCGGCGAAGACCTTGATCTTTTTGCCGCTGACGCTGATGTAGTCCGGGCCGGCTTCCACGTCCTGAGGCAGGTTGCCCAGGATGGAATCGTACTTGAGCAAGTGGGCCAGGGTTTTGGGGTCGGTCAGGTCGTTGACGGCGACAAATTCAATTTCCGGATTGCCCAGCGATGCCCGCAGCACATTTCGTCCAATGCGGCCAAAGCCGTTGATGCCAACCTTTACTGCCATGTCTTTGCTTTCTCCTCAGTTCAAGCGTTGTGGTAGGACGCGGGAATGATCCTCAGATCCTGTGTCTGCCTTTATTGTATGGGAGCGGGCGCGGTTTGTGTGTGACGTCGGCCGGTCTGGCCCGTGATTTGGCCCCGGCCGAGGCCCGGTTGGCTGGGCGCGGCGGCCAGGGGAAGCCTGTGGGCGGTATGTGGGAAAAATCTGGAAATCCGGAGGAAAATTTGCGGCCATGGGCTGCAATGTGTTACAAGCGCGGTATGCGCAATTGGATGCGCGACCGATTCATGAGACGTCGCTCAAAGCGTGGACCGAATAACTCGGAGTCCACTGGAAAAATTGGCCAGGAACTGCCCCAGAATCAGCCTGCGCCGCTGCAACCCACTTATATGGCAGCCGGTTCCGTTGCGGAGCCTGGCGCAGTCGCATCTGTCCCCGACGCCACCTACGCCGCCCCACACGCAACGGGGCACACCAGCTCCAGTTCGGGGGAGGGCCATCTGGTGATGGAGACTCAGCCGGAGTCTCTGGCGGCTCCTGCCGCTCCGCCCGCTGCGCCCCAGGCTGCACGCGCGCCCAAGGGATATGTGGTGCTGGCCATTGGCCTGCCCGGTTCCGGCAAGACGACCTGGTTCAAGCGCCGCGGCGTCACGCCGTTGTCCAGCGACATGCTGCGCAGCATCCTGTTTGACGACATCACGGAGCAGCGCTATCAGGGGCTGGTCTTCTCCACGCTGCGCTCGCTGTTGCGCGCGCGCCTCATTGCCAAAATGCCGTGGAATTACGTGGACGCGACGAATCTTTCGCCCCATGAGCGCCGCCAGTGGATCAAGATGGCGCGCAGCTTCGGCTTTGAAGTGCAGGCCGTCTTTTTTGACGTGCCCATCGAAGTCTGCATCGAGCGCAACCAGCGCCGTGAGCGCACCGTGAATGAGCCAACGCTGCGCGCCATGGCTGAACGGCTGCGCCCGCCCAGCTTCAAAGAGGGCTTCCACAAGATCACCGTGGTGCGCGTCAAAGGCGCAGAGGGTGCCGAAACCACGCAGGCGTAAAGCACGATGCAGCCGGTATACAAACGGGCCAGGGAGGGAGACTCTCTGGCCCGTTACATTTTTCCAGAGTATTTTCAGTCCCGGCGTTTACGGTCGTGAGGGCGTTGCGGCCTCCCACTCTAGCCGCAAAGAGCGCGGCTAGAATGGGGCACCCTGAATTTGTAAACACGGACGTGAAAATGCTCTGGGGATCGCGCGCGACGTGTGGCTCTACTACAATCGCAACATGAAACTGAGCGAACTGGCGCAGCAACTGGGCGCGCGTTTGGAAGGTGACCCGGAGCAGGAGATCACCGGCGTGGCTGGCATTGAAGAGGCCGGGCCGGGACACGTGACATTTGTTGCCAACCCGAAGTATGCGCGGCTGGCGCATAGCACACGGGCCGCGGCGGTTTTGGTGCAGGAAGATTTTCCGGCCATCTCCGCGGCAACGCTGCGGCTGAAAAATCCTTATCTGGCCTTTGCCCGCGCCATTGCGTTGCTGCACTCCATGCCAAAACATACGCCGGGAATTCATCCCACAGCCGTCATCGACGCGACGGCGCGGCTGGGCCGCAATTGCCATGTGGGCGCGTATGTGGTGATCGGGGCCAACGTGACGCTGGGTGATGACTGCGTGCTGCTGCCGCATGTGGTGATTTACGAAAGGGCGCAGATTGGCCATCGTTTTTTGGCGCACGCGCACGCCGTGGTGCGTGAGGGCTGCCGTCTGGGTGATGATGTGATTCTGCAAAATGGCGCAGTGATTGGGGCCGATGGCTTTGGCTTTGCCAAAAATGACCAGGGCGACTGGCACAAGATTCCGCAGTCGGGCGTCACCATGCTGGGCGACGCGGTGGAGGTGCAGGCCAATGCCTGCGTGGATCGCGCCAGTGTTGGCCAAACGCGAATCGATCGCGGCGTCAAGATCGACAATCTGACCCAGGTGGGGCATGGCTCCAGCGTGGGAGAAAATACGCTGCTCTGCTCGCAGACCGGGCTGGCTGGCTCCACGCATGTAGGCCGCAACGTCATAGTCGCAGGGCAGGTGGGCGTGGCTGGCCATTGCACCATCGGCGACGGCGCGGTGCTGCTGGCGCAGGCCGGCGTTCCGGGCGATGTGCCGCCGGGCCAAGTGGTGGGCGGAACCCCGGCGATGGAGCAGCGCCTGTGGCTGCGCTGTTCGGCGGCCATGCGGCGCTTGCCAGAGATGGTGAAGCTGCTGCCCAAAAATAAGGAATGATTGGCCTCATCCGCCAGCATGAGAGTGCCGCAGGCATGCCGTAGCCGCTACACTGGAAGCATGGGTGCGCGGAAGTTTCATTTGCAGCAGAGAAGAATTGCCGCTGGAGCGGCCCTGGTTTGCTCGGTGGCGCTTGCGGGCTGCCGATCGCATGTGGTGCAGGCTACGGTGGTCAACGATGGCGCAGCGCCGCTGCAAAACATTGAGGTGGATTATCCCAGCGCCAGCTTTGGGATTTCCAGTTTGCCGCCGGGCGGAGCGTTTCCCTATCACTTCGAAATTCAAGGGGCAGGCAATCTGCAAATTCAATACTTGGACAGCGCACTGCACGCGCACAGATCCACAGGCCCACGCATCGCCGAAGGACAGGAAGGGACGCTGACGATTCATATCGATGGCGCGGGCGCAGTGCATTGGGATGAGCAGTTGAAACCGTAGGTGTGGATCGTAACGCTGGCGTGAATTTTCGGAAGGATCATTTCCCACTCTAGCCGCAAAAGAGCGCGGCTAGAATGGGGAATTTGGCTGGATCGGGTGGGCCGGTTGATTCGCTTGTTTTCGCTTCCGGTTTAGTGCACCACCGACTGAAAGAGCGATGATTGCAGCAGCGTAGCGAAGTCGTTGTCTGACGCCGAGACATGAACTTCCAGCGTGCTGCCGGTCGAGGTGATGTTGGTGTCGTCAATGGCGGTTTTCTCCGCCGGCGTTGCGCCCATCTTTTTGTAGAGCGCTGCTGCGCTGAGCACGGAAGACATGGTGGCCGCAGAGATCACGTCCGGCGTCATCACATCCAGATTGAATTTGACGCCATGCTCAAAATCCATGGTGTAGCGTGAGCCGAGCAGACGTTTCTGCACCGCGCTGAAGTCTGCCACCTGCGCCGCTGCGCCGCCCATGACCGACTGCATCATGGTGCGTGTGCCCTTGCTGTCGAGAATGCTCCAGACGGCCTCATTCTGCGTGGGCGGAATCAAATTCTGCATTTCATTGTTGGTCAAAAAACTGGGCGAGATGCTGTCGCGCGCGTCCAGCGAGGCCTTCACGGATTCCAGCGAGCCGAAGATCATCGTTGTCTGATTCGGAAAGACAACGGACATGCCGCTGCTGCCCATTGGATAGATCATGGAGTTACGCACCTTGGTGCCCTTGATCTTTTTCTTTTTGAAGTTGGCCAGTATGTCCGTGGTGGGGAACTGCCCGCTGGCGATGCCAACGATGCTGACGCCTTCAGACTTCGGCATGCGGTAGGAGGCGAATGCCAGTTGATCCACGCTTTGGGCCACGTCAATGCCAGAGGTCTGCAGGGCATCTTGCAGTCGCTTGAGGTCGGGCGGCAGTACGCGCTTTTGCAGTTGCATGGCGACGTTGGAGTTGATCATCTGCTGATAATCAACCACGATCAACTGCTGCACGTCATAGGGCAGCGCGGCCTGGGACTCTGTGGCCAGCGGCGAGGCCAGCAGTGGCACTGCGCAGGCAAAGACGAGCGCAGCAGCGGCCAGACACAGGGGGAAAGTACGCGATGCAAATTTCACAGGGAATCTCCTTCAGTCCATCTTTCAAAATGAATCTTGCGGCGCAATGCCTGCGCGGGCCGTTGTGGCCGGGGCTTCAGCCCTGTTGCGGCCAGTCCAGCGGCGACTTCAGTTTACGCTCGATCGTCCGCTCTTGCAGCGGCACGCCGCGCACCCGGCGCATCCAGTCGCTGCCCGGCTCCAGCGCAGCTTCTGGTATCAAGCCGATTAGCTCGACTTCCTCTGGCTCCGCGCCTGCGTGCTGCGCGGCTTGGGCCACGGCGGCGTAGACGCGGCTGATGGGTGTGCGGCGAAAATCGGTAATGTTCATCGACACCTGTGCGCGGCTATCCACGGAAAGGCCCAATGCTTTTACGCCGGCCAGTCCGCCGCTGGATGCGCGCACCTCCCGGGCCACGGCGCGGGCCACGGCCACATCCTTTGTATTCAGATAAACGTTGCACGCGATTAAAAGTTGCCGTGCACCCACGGCGCAGGCTCCCGCGGTGGGGTGCAGGGATGGGCCACCCACGTCCGGCCTGCGCGCCGGGTTGTTGACGGACTCACGGCGCAAGCCCTCAAACTGTCCGCGCCGAACATCTTCCAGCAGCGAGCGGTCTGGGCGCGTAGCGGCGGCCTCATAAAAATAAACCGGGATGCGATAGCGCTTCCAAATCTCCTGCCCCGCGCGATGGGCCAGCAGCACCGCCTGAGGCAGGGTGATGCCTTGCAGCGGCACAAACGGCAGCACGTCGGCTGCGCCAATGCGCGGATGCGCGCCCTGCTGGCGGGTCAGATCAATCAACTCCGCAGCCTTGCCCACGCCGCGCACGGCAGCCTCCAGCACGGCCTGCGGCTCACCGGCCAGTGTGACCACGGAGCGATGATGGTCATCGTCCAGCGACCAGTCCAGCAGCGAGACGCCCTCCACCTGCATGGCGCGTACGATGGCGCGCACGGCCTCTGGATCCGCGCCCTCAGAAAAATTGGGCACGCACTCCACCAGTGGGCCAGCGGGTGGTGCAGCCGTCTGTGCTGCATGCTGCGAGTTGAGCGTATCTACTTCCACCACGTATATCCAATTTGAAATTGCACGCTGGCGTTGACGCCGGGGTTTTTGTCGCCCAGGCTGGCGCTGGAGATGTGCACGGCGTTGGCGCTGAAGGTGAGCGCACGGTTGGGATGCAGAAAGTAGTGCATGCCGATGCCAAATTGAGGCGAGAAATTCCAGACACTGGTGGCGATCGGCGGAAACTTGTGATTGGTCCAGATGAGGCCGCCCGCGCCCTGCACCCACGGCAACACGCGGCGCGAGTGCACCAGGTTCCAGCGCAGAATGATTGGCGTGATGCTGACGCCATTGAAGTTGCCGCCAGTGTGGAACTGCTCGGTCTGCGGCGGATTGCCAGTAGTGATGGTGACGACTTCTTTGGGAGTGAAGGCTTGCCAGTAGGGGATCAGCTCAACGGCGTATTCAAATTGGCCGCGCAGCAGACCCGGCCCAGCCGCGCCAGTCAGCACCTTGCCGAAGCGCACGCCTGCGTTCAAGAAGCGGTAGTTGAGATTGTCATTGGCAGTGCTGAGGCCACCGGCGAAAAACACGCCCTGCTCCCACGGGTCGGGATGCAGCAGTTTCGGCACGTTGATCTCCGCTGCGGATTGCGAGGGCTGCACGAGCTTGGCAGCCTGTGTTTGTGCGGAGGCGGCAGTCGGGATGCAGCACAACAGCGCCGCACAAGCGGAGAGAACTGCGGAATGCTTCAAAAGAATGCCTCGCCGGTTTGGGAGTGCGCGCCGGAGTGCTCCGGCGCGTCGAACGGTGCGCCTAGCCCGCCACTTCTTCCAGTTGCTTGGCGTCCACATCAAAGTTGGAGTAGACATTTTGCACGTCATCGTGGTCTTCCAGTGCTTCCAGTAGACGAACCATCTGGCCGACGGCAGGGCCTTCGAGCTTCGTGTAGGTAGAGGCGATCATGGTCACCTCGGCTACGCTGGGCTTGATGCCTGCGCTCTTGATGGCTTCCGAAACAGCTTCAAATGCGGCCGGTGCTGTCAACACCTCCCACGTGTCGTCCTCGTCGCGGATGTCATCGGCACCAGCTTCGAGCGCGCTGCCCATCAGCTTGTCCTCGTCGGCATCGGCCTTGGGCACGGCGATCAGGCCCTTTTTGGAGAACATCCACGAAACGGAGTTGGACTCGCCGAGGTTGCCGCCGTTCTTGGAAAAGGCATGGCGCACTTCGCTCACCGCGCGGTTGCGATTGTCCGTGGTCACTTCCACGATGACCGCAACACCGCCGGGGCCGTAGCCTTCGAAGGTGATCTCTTCATAATTGACGCCTTCGATTTCGCCGGTGCCGCGCTGAATGGCACGCTTGATGTTGTCGGCTGGCATGTTCTCCGCCGTGGCCGCGGCGATGGCCGTGCGCAGGCGTGGATTGCCATCGGGGTCGCCGCCGGCGCGGGCTGCGATCGTCAATTCCTTAATTAGGCGGGTAAAGATCTTGCCGCGCTTGGCGTCGAGCGCGCCCTTTTTGTGCTTAATTGTGGCCCATTTGGAGTGGCCGGACATGGTGAGAACCTCGAATGTGAAGATCCATGCGCGTTGCCGAGCCATGCTGCTGGCCGCCGCGCACAAAGCCAGATTTTATCATGCGCCACAGGCGCGATGGCTGCATAGAGAGCCGGCAGCCATCACGCAGAACGCGGCGAAGCAGAAGCCCACCCAAGCAGCGTTACTGTGCGGGCGGTGTGTCTGGCAGGGAACGGATGTAGGCGACGATGGCCTGCATGTCGCTCGCGTTGAAGTTGGTCAACGGCATGCCGCCCTGTTGCATGGGCTTGCTGTGATGGCGGAGCAGGTTGGCGATCATGGCTGCGGGCAGCTCCGAGGCCGTGCCCGCCAGTGGCGGCGCGGCGACGGTGCCGTTGAGGCCATCCACGCCGTGGCAACTGGCGCAGGAGTTGTGCTCAAAGACATCCTTGCCGCGAAGCTCCTCAGCCGTGAGCACGCGCCGATGCACTGGCGCGGGCTTGGCCGACGATGCAGATGCGGAGGTTGCAGCGGACATGTGGTTTCTTGGTTGCGCAGGGGCCATGGATGCTGGCATGGATCCCAGCCCATTCAGATACGCAGCCAACTGCTGCATCTCCGTATCGCTCAGCGGGAAAGCGGGCATGCCGCCGTCGCGCATTTTCTGTGTGGGATGGCGCAGCAGCGTGGCGAACTGTCCGCTGGGCAGCTTGGCTGGGGCACCAGCGAGCGAAGGCGCAAAGGCCGTGCCCTGCGCGTACTGTCCGTGGCAGGCGGCGCAGCCGTTGTTGATGAAGAGCGAGCGTCCGGCGGAGGCATGTGTGTTTTGTGCGACCGGGGTGGAGGCAGCCGCTGCGGGTGAAGCCGGTGCCGGTGCGGGTGTCTGCATCGGCGCAGAAGCTGGCGATGCAGCGGGCGCATTCGGTTCTGGTGTGGCGGATGTGCCTGCGGTTGGGATCGCGTCGGTTGTGGCAGCGGGGGCCGCTGCTGCCGGGGCCAGCGAGCGTAGATAGGCGAGCAGCGCGGTCATCTCCGCAGGCGTAGCCTTGACCGGCCCCATGCCGCCGGCGTGCATCTTGGCGCTGGGCGCGCGCAGCAGTGCTTCCAGTTGCGCGTCATTCACCGAGGCCATCAGTTGCGACATGGGTGGAATGCGTCGATTGCCACCGCCTGTCTGCCCATGGCAGACGAAGCAGGAGTGTTGATGGAAAAATTGCTGGCCTGCGGCGAGCGTGGCTGGATCGGGTACAGGCGTGGCAGCGGGTGCAGCGGCAGCGGAGGCCGGTGCGGCTGCGTGTGGAGCTTCTGCCTTGGGTTGAGCCACGCTGTAGGCGGCGGGCACGTTGGCCGCGCTGGTGCCGATGACGCCCAGATAGCTGAGCAGCGCCGACATGTCGTGCGTAGAGAGGTCAAAGGCAGGCATGCCGCCGGCGCGCATCTTGGCGGTGGGCGTGTGCAGCATGGCTGTGATCTGGTCGGCGGTGTATTTGGTGGTGAGGCCAGCCAAGCCAGGTGCGACAGGCCCTCCCATGCCGGTTTCGCCGTGGCAGCCGGAGCAGCCGTTGTTGTCAAAGACGCCGCGGCCTTGCGCCACCATCGGATTCACCGGGCCAGAGGGTGCGGGTGCAGCCGTTCCGCCGGGGGATTCGACGAAGGGATGGAAGGGTGCGGCGTTGTATTGCTTCTCTTGCTGTTCTTGCAGTGCGAGCTGCGCGGCGATGGCCGGGTCGCGGGCGTCGTCCTGACGGCTGCGCACGCCGAGGTATAGCGTGCCGACCAGAACGATGGTGACGGCGAGCAGGGGAATGGGCCTGCGCCAGGGGCGGCGCTCCAGCTTGCGATCCAAAAACGGCAGCAGGAAGAAGAGTAGCGCCAGCGTGCCGGGAATCGCCACCATGCCAATGAGCACCTTGGGGCCTTCCCAGAATTTGAGCCACTCGAACATGGGCAGGTAGTACCACTCCGGGCGCGGAATGAACTGGGTGTTGGCTGGGTTGGCGATCGGGCCAAGCTCGACAGGATGGAAATAGGCGAGGAAGCCGAGGCCGACCATCAAGAGCAGTGCGAAGGCCATGTCCATCAGAACTTGTTTGGGATAGAAGCCCTCCGGCTGCATCTTGGGTTCGATTGGGTGCTCGTCGATGGGGCCAGCCGGGCCAGCCTTGCGGAAGAGCGCGATGTGCGCGGCGATGAACAGGAAGATCATGCCGGGAATCAGAAAGACGTGCGCAACGTAAAAGCGCGAGATGGTCAGCGTGCCCAGCGTGTCGCCGCCACGCATCAGGCGCGTCAGCCATTCACCGATGAGTGGCACCTGCCCGGCGATGTTGGTGCCGACGGCGGTGGCGAAGTAGGCCTTGTGATCCCACGGCAGCAGATAGCCGGTGAAGCCCATACCCAGCACCAGCAGGGAGAGCACCGCGCCCGAGAGCCAGAGCAACTCGCGCCGACCCTTGAAGGAGCCGTAGAGAAATGTCTGCAAAAAGTGCAGGCCCAGCACGATGATCATCGCGCTGGAGCCGTAGTAGTGCAGGCTGCGCAGAAAGGCTCCTGCGGCCACCTGCTTGGTGATGTAGGCCACGCTGGTGTGTGCCGACTCCGCCGAAGGAACGTAGTACAGCGTCAGGCACAGGCCGGTGATCACCTGCGAGATAAAGATGAACAGCAGGCCAGAGCCGAAGACGTAGGCCCAGCGTGCGCCGCCGGGAATTGGCTCATCGAGCGATTCGTGCATCAGGTTGCGCAGGCCGGTGCGGCGATCCAGCCAGCCGAAGAGCCGCGCGGGCAGGCCCTTGGGCTGGGGATTATTTTTCGGTGCATTCGCATTCATTACGGCATCCTCACAAGGGTTCAGTCGTGCGCATGGTGCGCTCAGCGATCGCTAGCCCAGGACTTCGTGGTTGGGAACGTTTTCGCGGAAGTACTGGAACTGCACCATCAGCTTGCCATTGGCAACCTTGGTGGGCAGCGGATCCATGCCGCGCGGTGGCGGGCCAAAGACGTGCGCGCCGCTTGGGTTGAAGCGTCCTCCGTGGCAAGGGCAGATAAACTCGCCTTGCGTGGTTTGCCAGGAGACGCTGCATCCCAGGTGGGGGCAGATGGAGGAGAGCACGGCCAACTGGCCATCCGCGCCTTTGGTGACGTAGACCGATTGTGCGGAGTCGATTTCACGCCAGCCGTCGAGTTGTTTGAACTCGATGGTCTTGCGGATCGGCTGGGTCAGGTTGGCAAACTCATCCATGGAGCCAACCTCCGACCAGCCGCTCTTGCTGGATTTGGCGTAGAGCGGGTACAAAATGTAGCGCAGCACGGGCACGGAGAGTAAAGCTCCCATGCCCGCTGTGCCAATGCCCATGAGGACTGCGAAGAACGAGCGCCGGTTGATGACCAGTACGTCCTTGTTGGAGGCCAGGCCGGAGTTGCCTCCGGCTGCCCGTTCTTCCTGCGGTTGGATTGGTTCCATGTTTTCTCCTAAAAAAGCAGCCAGAGTGCAATGTAGACAGTGTTGTTGTCCGAGGCGTTGCGTCCGGAGCCGTCATAGTTTGTGCTGGCTCCGTTGAATTTGGTGTAGCCGGTATAGGCGAGGGTGATGTCGATATTCTGCACCGGCCAGTAGCCGCCCTGCGCGATGTAGCCAGTGGTGTTGGGGCTGCCATTGTTGCTGCCCATGACGGCGGCAGGCGCGTAGAGCGTGGCATCCGTGTTGCCAGTGGTGTTGAAGAATGCGCCTGTGCCGGAGAACTTGCTGCGCACATACCAAGTGGCGTCAAAGCGCTCTTCGTCCAAGTGGTGGTCTGCGAAGGCTGCACCCCCGGCTGCCAAGGTTGCGCCCAGATTGGATTTTTCATGCATGTAGGTTCCATGCACCGACAGGGCATTCGAGCCAAAAGGCCGCTCATAGCTGAAGTCGAACGAGGGATCGACGTAGCGGTTTTCCGGCCCGCTGACAGCGTTTGGGTACGAGTTGACGTCAATGCCGTAGGAGCCAATCTCCAAATAGTTGTCTCCAAAGCTCTGCTGCCATGCCACGCGCCAGTACGGGGCAGCGCCGCTGATGTTGATGTTGTAGCCGGTCCCCGTCACAGGCGTCGCGCCTCCGGCATGCTCCGAGCGGTACAGCGTCACATCGCCGTAGAGGTGGTTGGCGAACATGCCATATCCACCCAGGCCAACGACATCTTGCGACAGTGCGCCGAAAATGACCGGCGTCGCAATCTGCGGAACGCTAACGGCGGAAGCAATCCACGGAAAACCATAGGCGGGCGTGCTGTTCCAAACGTCCTCAATCGTCGGCTGATTGTTGATCGTCGCCCCGTAGCGGAAATCCTTGCCGAAGAGCTTGGTGCTGTTGGCGTAGCGCAAATCCGCCATACCCATGCCGAAGTGATCATTCGCGTGCGTGTAGGCCACTTCAAAGAAAGAGCCGAGATGTGGCGCCAACTCCCCGGCTAAGTATAGGCTCAAATCCTGTGGGAAGGCCGCGGTTCCGTTTTGCGTCTGCGGCTGCTTGGCCTGCAACTCCGTATCCGAGACGGAAAAAGCGACCGAGAGCGGTAGCACTTTCAACAGCCGCAGGTCATGGCCGCTGCCGATGGTGTTCTGCTTTGCGCTTTGAATCAGTGTGTAGCCACTGAGTTTGAAGATGCGCCCGAAAGGGGTGAGCTCTGGTGGCGTGTAGTGGCAGACATTGCAGGTTAGTCCGGTCTGGCGTGTATAGCTGGGCAACGCATAACTGTTGGTGGCGCTCAGCACTACCGCCAGCACCGCGATCCATTGCATGATTTTCCGCATATTCAACTCCTTGGCCTTTGAAATCACAAGTTTCGAGGCTGGAGGCGCAGCCATGTGACCTGCATCCGCCCCGTTCTTTTTCATCATGCAAAGTACAAAGGCCAGTCTACTATCGCAGGGGTCACCAACCCATGTGATGCGCATCACATGGAATCAGAGTGGAGGGTCACGTCCCCTGTGGGATGAGGGCGATGGAACACTGGTTGCTTGTGGTTCGTGGCAGTTTGCCAAAACGATTGAACTGGCCAGACCCTCCGCAAATGCCCGTGGTGACCGATGTTCTCGCATGTCTGTGCTGGTTGGGTACTAAACGGTGACTTCAGGAATGTATTGGTTCAGTACGTTCAAATCCTCACGTTTTTTCTGGACAAAGAAAGGGAACAGCGTCTATAACGATGTAGATTCTCAGACCCTGTTTGGTTCGTAGCTGAAGTTACATGCATCGCGGGCTTTTTGCTGGTTCCCTCCTGATGCGCCCGCATCTGTCGGCTGAAGACGTCGACGCAGGCTTTGTGAATCGCAACATTCAAGCGTTGGAACTACGGATGTCATGAGGGGCCAGGAGATGCCTGTCTGCGCGGAAAGAATCCGGCGAGCCATGTCGTCGATAGGCGACGAAGTTGCGTATCCATCGTCACAACATTCCCCGGCAGATGCGCACTCAACGTGGCGATGTTGTTTCCATTTCAGACCAGCACCGGAGGGTATTGCCAGCGGATGAGCCTCCGCGGAGGAGTTGTGCGAAGAGCGTTGCGCCACGCACTGGCCAGAGCGGGAAGAGCGTGGCGGCAGCCGAAGCCGGTCGAAGCAGCCGAACCGGTTGGGACGGAAACAGATCGCAAGATCACAGGATTTGCGTGCGGCGTGGGAGCCAGAGGCTTCCAACCGCACACAGCATGAATCGCAAGGAGCAGGTTATGCAAGCAGTGTGGAATCAGAATTTCGCATCAACGCGGTCAGCGGCCAAGGGAGCCTGGACGGCTCTGCTGTCGATGCTGGCCATATGTCTTTTCGCCACAGCGTCCCTGGCCCACGCCGTAGTGGCGCCCAGTGCCCAAACATTGGTCGTCAGCGAGACAACGGCGCTGGGACTATTGCCGGCTGGCGGAATTTATTCTGCCGGATCAGCGGCAGG
>DAHUZD010000017.1 GCA_027306745.1 Acidobacteriaceae bacterium | reverse complement strand
GCAGGCCGTATACGCCAACATGCCTGTGATCCAAATGGCGGCGGGGAGGGGCTGTTCGCTGAGAACGTCAAAGCGGGAGCAGGCGCGGAGAAACATGATGGCGGCCAGCTCGACCAGCAACTCGGCCAGCGTGTGCACTCCCCGCTGACGCGCGCCAGTGCCCACGTCAAAGAGCCGCACAAAAAAATACGCCAGCATGAAGCTCCAGCCGGTCAGCCATCGATCTAGTTGCTCGCCAGCATGCCGGCGCAGAATGGCGCGGAATACCGCCACCAGCGCTGTGAGGGCCACCATATCCGGCAATACGGAGTAGTTCAGCATACGGCCCCTATCGCGTGCGGCGCTGCGAGGAGCGGCGCATGCGTGCTGGCGCGCGTTCGGGAGTTGCCCGTCCCATCCTTCCCAGAACCGATGGCAGCAGCAAAATCGTCAAAAGCATCAGGTGAACTTTGCTCATATCGCCAGTATGCGCGGAACTTCTCCGGCTGCAAGCGATATTTTCGTTTTTCCGTGTTGCTCTTGGCACGCAGGTGATCCATATTGGTTACCTTGGGTGCGCACTCTTGGAACCGGGCACAGCCATCTTCTTGCTGCACCAGCAGTTGACTCTTTCTCTATCGGCACGCTTACAATACCCAGCAGAGGAGAAATGGCTATGCGTCGGCAAATTTGGATTCCCCTGGGACTGGCTCTTGTTACCTTTTGCGCCTCGGCGCAATGGACCAATCCAGCGGAAGACCTGCCCGCCTACCATGATGCCGCTCCTCAGCCGGGCAAAAAACTGCCGCTCATCCTTGCGGGCAAACAGCTCACCGGCCCGTCGTTCGTTTACCCATGGCAAGTGCAGGTCTACAAGGACGCGGCCAAGGTTCCCAACGTTCTCTACCAGCTCCCCTGCTATTGCCGCTGTGACCGCGCCCTGGGCCACACCAGCCTGCACAGTTGTTTTGAAGGCCTGCATGGAGCCGAATGCGCCACCTGCGCCAAAGAGGGCCTCTACGCCTATCGCATGACGCGAAAGGGCTGGACGCCCCAGCAGATTCGCGCTGGCATCGAACGTGGCGAGTGGAAGAGCATCGACCTGCAACACCCCGGCGCATAAGTCCGCTCACAGAATTCCAAACCCGCACGAGCGCCACGCCGTTCCCAGCCAGCCGCATGCACGCGGACGAACCTTCTGCGCCACCCCTGGCTTGTAATGCAATTCGCCTGCATGCCGATAGCACAACTGGATGGGTGTGGTTCCCTGTCTTGAGGCTGGCGGCGCATGCAAACTCTGCTCTCACGCATTCCCCATCTGCACCAACCGCTCTGGCTGTTGCCTGCCTTGTTGTTGCTGGCCGCAGGCAGCGCCTATGCGCACTGGCTTCTGCGTCGGGGCGCGCGCACCAGCCCAACGGAGCGCCGCACCTGGTGCTGGGCCGCCGTGCTGCTGCTCTCGGCCACGCTGGCCTGCACTGCGCTTATCGCGCTGCTGGCCTTTGCCCCGGTTCCAACGGTGCATCCGACACGGCAAATGCTGCCCATCCTGCTCAGCCTGCTGCTGGGCATCGCCTGCAGCGCCGCACTTTTTTTGCATCACCACATCAACATCCAGCCCATCCGGGAACTGGAGCGAATGCGCCAACTGGCCGACGGAGCCTTTGAAGGCATTGTGCTCTGCCGCGAGGGTCAGATTCTGGATGTCAATCTGGCCTTCTGCGTGCTACTCGGTCTTTCCGCGCACGCGCTGCGGGAGTGCACCTTGACCCAACTGGCCGCGCCGGATTCTCAGGAGGCGCTGGACTCCTTGTTGCGCGCCGCGCCTTCCGGTCCGGTGGAGATTCATCTGCGCCATGGCGACGGCACGCCTTGTCCCGTCGAGGTCCACAGCCGCCCCATTGAATACGCTGGCTATCCGGCCACAGTGCTGGCTGTACGCGACCTGTCAGAGCGCAGGCAGGCGCAGCATCGCATCCACCATCTCATCCACCACGACGCTCTCACCAACCTGGCCAATCGCCTGCTCTTCCATGACCGGCTGCAACGCGCCATGGCCGAGACCGACCGCACGGGCCAGCCCATGGCCCTGCTCTACATCGATCTGGACCGCTTCAAATCCGTCAACGACATGCTGGGCCACTCCAATGGCGATGATGTGCTGGTGCAGACCGCTGCGCGCATGCAAGAGGCCACGCGCCGCATTGACACCGTCGCCCGCCTGGGCGGAGATGAGTTTGCCGTGGTGCAGCCGCGCTGCCTTTCCCCGCAAGGCGCGGCCACGCTATCCTCGCGCCTGCTTCGCCTGATTCAGCAGCCCATCCTCATCGGCGCGCATCCGGTTTCCGTTGGCGCCAGCGTCGGCATCGCCATCTATCCACAGGACGGCTCCACGGTGGAAGAGCTTTTGCAGAACGCCGATCTGGCCCTCTACCGCGCCAAACAAGCCCGCGGCAGCAGCTTCTGCTTTTTTGAGCCGGAGATGGACCGCCGCCTGCAAGAACGCCGCGCCTTGGAGATCGAGCTGCAAGAGACGCTGAAAAACAATCAGCTCTACCTGCACTATCAGCCGCAATTTTCCACCAACACGCTGGAGCTGGAAGGCTTCGAGGCCCTCGTCCGCTGGCAGCATCCGCAGCAGGGCAACATTCCGCCGTCGGAGTTTATTCCTTTGGCCGAAGAGACTGGGCTGATCCTCTCCATCGGGCGCTGGGTCATGATGGCCGCCTGTCTGGAAGCCGCCAGTTGGCCGCATCCCTATCGCATCGCCGTCAACATCTCTGCCGTGCAGGTGCAGCACGGCTCGCTGGCCGAGACCGTCGCTGAGGTACTGCGCGACACCGGCCTGCCGCCGGAGCAGTTGGAGCTGGAAGTGACCGAGAGCCTCTTCCTCGGCAATCTCGACGCCATCGCCACCACGCTGCGTGACCTCAAGCATCTCGGCGTGCACATCACCCTCGACGACTTCGGCACCGGCTACTCCAGCCTGGGTTATCTGCGCCGCTTTCCTTTTGACACCATCAAAATCGACCGTTCCTTTATTGCACCGCTCGGCCAAGACCCGCAGGCCGACGCCATCGTACAGTCGATCGTCGCTCTCAGCCACGGCGTGAAAATGAATGTGATCG
>DAHUZD010000010.1 GCA_027306745.1 Acidobacteriaceae bacterium | reverse complement strand
GCGGCCTCGGCGGCTGCACACTCTTCCGAGCGCGTGCGTTCTTCGCCGCTGGTGCGCCGCATCGCCCGGGAGAACAGCCTGGACCTGACGCAGATTCCCGGTACTGGCTCTGGCGGACGCGTCACCAAGGAAGACGCACTTGGATATCTGGACCAGCACGGCAAGGGAGCCTCCACCCCTGCGGCGGCAACGAAGGCCGCCGCACCCGCCGCGGCTGCACCGGCTGCGCCGCTTCCGGGCGGACTGGTACCGATGACCAAGATGCGCGCCATCATTGCCAGGCGCATGGTCGAGTCCAAGCACACCAACGCGCACGTGCACACCGTTTTCAAGGTGGACATGACGCGCATTGTGCGCCTGCGCGAAAAAGAAAAGAACAAGTACGAGCAGCGCAATGGCGTCAAGCTGACGTATATGCCCTTCATCGCGCGTGCGGCCGTGCACTGCCTGCGCAAGATGCCCATCTTCAACGCTTCCGTTGAAGGCGACGCCATCCGCTACCACCAGAACATCAACCTCGGTATCGCCGTGGCGCTGGACTGGGGCCTGATCGTGCCTGTGATTAAGCAGGTGGAGGAGCGGAACTTTCTCGGCGTGGCCCGCGGCATCGCTGATGTGGCCGAGCGCGCGCGCAGCAAAAAGCTGAAGCCCGACGAAGCCTCAGGCAGCACCTTCACCATCACCAACCCCGGCATCTTTGGCGAACAATTTGGCACGCCCGTCATCAACCAGCCGGAATCGGCCATCCTGGGCGTGGGCGGATTGTTCAAAGAGCCAGCCGTGCTGACCGATGAGCAGGGCAACGACTCCATCGCCATCCGCAGCATCGTACGCCTCACCATGGGCTTTGATCACCGCATCATCGACGGCGCAGAAGCGGGCAAGTTTATGGCTGAGTTGAAAAAGTATCTTGAGAATTGGAACGAAGAAATCGGGTAAGCAGTTTTCTGACTCAAACAAGGCCGCAGGATATCCTTCTGCGGCCTTGTTTTTTGCCCGAGACATAGACAGGGATCAGAGGCAGCGTCGGGGGCACAGATGCTGGCCCAGTTGCAACGTTCGCTTAGAAATTACGAAGTGCAGGGGCACAAAAATTTATGGATTTCAGAGGAGTAGATATCGCGTGAATCCGAAGGGATGGTAGGCACGAGGAGACTCGAACTCCTGACCTCTACCGTGTCAAGGTAGCGCTCTAACCAACTGAGCTACGCGCCTGTACTGCGACAGTTTCATTGTATCGATCCCCAGAGTGCAGGGCAAATTTCCGGCGCAAGGCTTGCGCCGTGCGCTAGGATGGATGGAGAAAGAGACCCCGACCCGTGATCCAGCAGTTGCGCGCACTCCCCAACCAACTGACCCTACTGCGCCTGTCGATCATTCCCTTTTTGGCACTGGCCATTTTGGATGCGCACTACCACCGCGCGCTGGTGCTGCTCATCATTGCCGGCCTCAGCGACGGGCTGGATGGATTTCTGGCGCGGCGCTTTGCTCTGCGCACGCAACTGGGCGCTTACCTGGACCCCATCGCCGACAAGCTGCTGCTGAGCACATTATTTCTGGTTCTGACGCACATGGGCCTGGTGCCGCTGCACATTACTCTGCTGGTCTTCAGCCGCGATCTGGGCATTTTGATCGTCGCCGCATTGCTCTACAACACGGTGAACATGCGCGACTTTAGCCCCAGCCTGTTTGGCAAAGCCAACACACTGGCGCAAATCATCGCTGTTACGGCCGTGGTGCTGGCTGAATCCTACGCGCCGGGCTGGCTGCTCTGGCTGCGCTATGCGGCGCTGCAGGCTACGCTGTGGCTTACGCTGCTCTCCGGCTTCCACTATTTGTGGCTGTGCGGCAAGCGGCTGGGGCAGACACAATCCAGCCCAGCCTGACGCCCGCAGACGATTGGGGATTGGCAACGGCTGCAAAAAGCGATAGCCTGTCGAAGTCGCCCAGCGGAGCAGTACCAAGATGGCAATCCTTTCCTCGAACCCGCAGAATTCCTCCCAACAACAGATCTCTGAGAAATCCAGCGAAGTTTTTTCCGGAGCCGCCGATACAGGTACACAGGCGGAGTCCTGCACATACGTCCCAGCCCCTACGGGCCAGGGCCGCCATGCAGGCAGCCGGACAAGACATAGCGCTATGAAAAAAATTGTTCTTGCGGACAACCAGTCCATCTTTCGAGCTGGCATTGCCAAGGTACTCGCTGCGCAGGAAGACATGCGCATCATCGCGCAGTGCACGGATGTGGCGCACTTGCAGCAGGCGGCCCATGCGGCGCACGGTGCCATCTTCATCTTCACCAGCTCCCTGCTGCCCGACTGTGTGCCGCTAGTGCGACTGATGCACGCCAACTCCAGCCGCGCAGTGGTCATCGCGGAAAACAATGAGTCCCAGCAAAGCTACGCAGGCAAGGAAGTGGATGGCCTAGTCTTCCGCGACGTCAGCGGACCCACGCTGATCGAATGCGTGCAGCGCGTGGCCCAGGGCACACACTACGTGCAGGCGCGCAGCGGACGCAGTCTGCCTGAAGAGATGGATTCCGTGGGCGCGCGCGTCCGCATGCGCCTGACGCCCAAGGAGATGGAAATCGTCGCGCTGATTGTGCAGGGATTCAAAAACAAGCAGATTGCCTTGCAACTGGGCACGACCGAACAGGTGATTAAAAATTATCTGCGCAGTGTGTATGACAAGACCGGCGTCTCTGACCGGCTGGAGCTGGCGCTGTTTACCATCCACCACCGCATTCTGACGCAAACCATCGACGTGCCGACAACAATGCACATCGCTTCCGCCTGACGGAGCAACGGCGTAGGCAGCCAGGAGCGCGGCTGCTATGCGCCCGGGCTGGCCTTGCCGGGAGAAGCCAGCAG
>DAHUZD010000435.1 GCA_027306745.1 Acidobacteriaceae bacterium | reverse complement strand
TCCCGCCGGTGGCCAAAGCATCGGGCACGAGTAGCTGCGCGGGCATAGAATGGTCTGTTGCACAGGCGTGCACGCGAGGAAAAATACATGGGCAACACCTTCAAAACCACACTCTTGTTAACACTGCTCACCCTGCTGCTGGTCGCCGCAGGCGGACGCATGGCGGGGGAAGGCGGATTGATTCTCGGCTTCACCATCGCCGTGGCCATGAATTTTTTCACCTACTTCTACTCCGACAAACTGGCCCTGCGCATGTACCGCGCGCAACCGGCCACGCGCGAGCAGTTGCCGCGCGTCTATCAGGTTGTCGAGCAGATGACGCAGCGCCTCGGCCTGCCCATGCCCAAGATTTACGTGATTCCCTCGCTCTCGCCCAATGCCTTCGCCACCGGGCGCAATCCCAAGCACGCATCGGTCGCGGTCACGCAGGGCATTCTGCAATTGCTGAATGATGAGGAACTGGCCGGCGTGCTCGCGCATGAACTCGGCCATGTGCAGAACCGCGACATCCTCACCAGGTCGATTGCCGCCACACTGGCCGGAGCCATCACCATGATCGCGCGCATGGGCTACTGGGCCGCGCTTTTTGGCGGCTTTGGCGGGCGCAATGGACGCGATCGCAACAGCGGCCTTAGCGGCCTCTTCATGCTGATCGTGGCACCCATCGCCGCCATGCTCATCCAGCTTGCCGTCTCTCGCTCGCGCGAATATGAGGCCGACGCCACTGGCGCAAAGACGACCGGCAATCCCTACGCCCTGGCCAGCGCGCTCGAAAAGCTGGAGACCTACTCCAAGCGCCTGCCCATAACCGCTTCGCCAGCCAGCGCGCATCTGTTTATCATCGCGCCGCTGCTGGGCAGCGGAGGCATCGCCCACCTCTTCTCCACGCATCCACCCACGGCCAAGCGCATCGAGCGGCTCATCGGGCGCGCCTCCGTCAGCGGTGCTGCGGAGTGACATCCATGGCAGCAGAGCAGAACCACTCCCTCTCCATCGCTGCCCGCACGTTGGTGCGCGCGCTGCTTGGGTTGGCGCTCTCGGCGTGGCTGGGCGGCCTGATCTTTTTCGGAGCCGTGGTCGCTCCCGTGGCCTTTGGCACGGTGATGCCCATGCTGCCCGACCCAGCCTTCGGCGTTCACGTGGCAGGCACACTGGTGCGCACCTCGTTGCTGGCGCTGCATTGGATCGGCTTGGTCGCCGGAGCCTTGATGATCTTCTTGCTTGCCCTCGAAGCCTCGCTGCGTTGGACGCGCCGCTCGATTGCGCTGCCCGTGGCCGTGCTGGCGGCTATGCTGGCGCTCACGGCCTTGTTGCAGTTCTCCGTTCTGCCACGCATGGAAACGCTGCGCCAACAGAATAGTGCCGCCATCGACGCACTGCCGGGCCAGTTGTCCCGGCAAACCGCCGAAGACCCGGCGCGCACGGAGTTCAACCAACTGCACCATCGCTCCACGCAGTTGGAGGGCGGCGTATTGCTCGGCGGCCTGGTATTGCTCGTGCTCTTGTCCCGCCCAGAGCCAGCGGCCAGCTCCGCGCAGAAGGACTCATTCTAGTTATTCAAATTGCCCCATGGGTCTGCAGGCCTCGTCCAAGCCCAGCGCCGCGTGGCACGCGCTATCATGCGGATATATGCCACTGACAGCCAACGTCACCTCCGCAGACGCCAACGAACGGGCCAAGAAAATCAAGATCATTCTCTTCGATGTGGATGGCGTGCTGACCGATGGCGGGATCTGGCTCTTTCCCGCTCCGGCGGCCAGTACTGCGGCCACGCAGCAACACATCGGCGCGCAGGCGGAC
>DAHUZD010000432.1 GCA_027306745.1 Acidobacteriaceae bacterium | reverse complement strand
AATTTTTCTTGCGGTCACCATTGGAATTTTTAATCAGCTCTCCGGCATCAACGCGATTCTGTATTACTTGAATGACATCTTCGCGCAGGCAGGCTTCAGCCGCCTCTCAGGGGATGTGCAGGCGGTCTGCGTTGGCTTGGCAAATCTGCTGGCGACCTTGGCGGCCATGGTGGTGATTGATAAGCTGGGACGAAAAACTCTGCTGCTGATGGGCGCTGTGGGAATGACGCTTTGCCTGGCATGGGTCGCAATCATCTTCCAAACCGGCCGCCATGCGGGCAGCCTGCTGGCGCTTTTGATCGGCTACATTGTGTTCTTCGCCATCTCACAGGGCGCGGTGGTCTGGGTGTATCTGGGGGAAGTCTTCCCGACCAGCGTACGTGCGCGGGGACAAAGCCTGGGCAGTTCGGCCAACTGGGTCAGCAATGCTTTAATCTCCGGTCTCTTTCCGTTGTTTGCATTGCACCACGCCGCCGCGCCCTTTTATTTTTTTGCGGCGATGATGGCGCTGCAATTTTTTGTTGTGTTGTTCATATACCCGGAAACCAAAGGGCTGACGCTGGAGCAGATGCAGAACAAACTCGGCATCGATTGATGTCTTACGGAATTCTGCGCGTGTTGATACCGGTGTAGGGGAAGAATCCCGTCGGTGATTTTGCGCCGGGATGCTGGTGGTGCAGCGTGTAGTGCAGCGAGATGCCGCCAATCTGTTGGTTGTAATTCGAAGCGTTGTTGGCATTGGCGAACGCGCCCATATACCAGTGCCCGCCGATCAGCCAAGCTACATCCGCCTGCGCACCATAGTTTAAGCCCAAAGTACTTTGGCCCACATAAACGGGATTGCTCGCATCCTGAAGCGCTGGGTCCAGTGGATAGTAAAGTGCGCTGGACTGATGGAAGTCCTGCACGCCGAGCGTGCCTTCGAGATCATAGTGCAATGTGCGTCCATGATGCCCAGTCCACGTCAGAGGAAAGTTGCCCAGCAGAAAATATTCTGGACTGAAGTACCCACCCTGCCCGTAGGTGAAGTAGAGTTCGTCGTGTTGATACGCCATGCCGAAGAAATTTGTCGCCAACATCAGCGTGCCTGCATCTTTTTTATACAAACGCCAGTAGGAGCCACCATCGCCGCGCTCCATGCGATTGGATTGCACGTGCGTTCCGATCAGTTCTCCTGCACTGGCGGTGAAATAAATGCCGCGACGTGCATTGCCGTGGCTCCAATCCATGCCGCCGAGGTTGGAGACAACCCCGCCCCAAATTTTTCCAGCCAATTGCGCAGTGGCTGGGGGGGGATTGGAAGACGGGTCGTCGTTATGCAGGCCTGCGTAAGAGAGTTCTGAGTCTTCAACGCTCGCTCGCACAAAGTTCAGTGTGAGCCGCGAGCCGGGGATGTGCACGGCAGCACTGCCGAGAAAGTTGTGCACGGGAAATTCCCACGGAGTTATGCCGGCGGTCATATCGAGATTGCGCGCGGAGATTTGCAACTCTCCACCCGTGCCTTGGGTGCTTTGCGCCGGAAGCGTGGAGCCGGCGGGAGCAGTCCCCATCGGCAAAAGGTCCGTGCTGCTTTGCGCTCCGTCTTGCACGTGCACCCAGCGCGCGATGCCGGTCAGGCGAATCGTGCTGTTCCATTGCAGCGAAATAGCCGCGGGAACCTCCACGTCCTGCATCTGCTCCGCCCCTTGCGTGCCGCTGCGGTGGTTCATATACGGCGTCGTGCCGAACCAGGAACTCATGCTGCCCTGCAACTGCCGCAGCTCGGCTTCAGCCTGATCACGCATCGGAACCGGCGCGGGAGGAGTGGCCGTGGTGCTGTGCCATCGTGTGGCAAGCTGTGCGTTGTATTCGGCGGCCGCCAGTGCATGGCCCAGTGCGTCCAGCGCTTGCAAGGAAGCGAAACGCTCTCCGGGCGCAAGTTGCTGTGTGCTGGCGGTAGCAGGAGACTTGTCTGAATCCGAATTCGTGCGCGCGGTACTCTCTCCATTCAAGTCACCGCGCGTAGGGCGATCGATTTGATAATCACCTGCCATCCGCGGCAGTGCGCTTTGTAAATCGCGGATAGCCTGTTCCTCCTGGCCGTGATCTTTCTCCCACTGCGCATCCAGCACCAGCAGCGCAGGATTCTGCGGATAGCGGGCACGCGCCTCGCGCATCCAGCGCCGGGCGGTTTTTTCTTGCGCTGCGGCCATGGCAGCACCAATGGCGGCGCGCGCATCCTCGGGTGTAGCCATGCGCAGATTTTTGTCTGTGTACATCTGCACGGTTTTTTGCGGCTGCTTGTTTTGGATGTACGCGCCAGCCAGGGTTCCGCGCAGTCGGTCATTTTGTGGAAAGGCTGCATGCGCAGGCTCCATCATTTGCACGGCCAGCGGGTACAGGCCCAGCAGACGCGCGCGGTCCGTCCGACGCAAACTCCAATAAATCCAAAGTTGCGATCGTTGTGCCTGCTCTTGAAGACTGAGATTTGGCTCGTGATTCAGTTCGAGCAATCGTCGCATCAACTCACTGCTGTCGTGCGCTTTGTACAGCAGCCAGCAGAGCGTGAGTTGCTGCTGCGAGCTGAACGTCCGATGCGTTTCGCGGTCGATGAGTTCGACGCTCAGCATGTTTTGGATCGCTGCCTGCGTTTCGCCGAGATTGTCTTCGATAGCCGCCACGATCAGTAGGAATTGTGGGTCTTGTTCCAATCGCTTGCGCAAGGCGGATGGCATGGCCTCTTCTCGCGTCTGAGCCGTGCGGTCAAAGCCGGCGTCATGCAGCGCTTGCAGTAAGCCCATCCAGCCCATGTACGCCTCCGCATCCGAGGGTTGGCTGGCCAGAGCGCGCTGAAAATATTTTGCGGCCAGCTCCGGAGCTCCGCTTTGCGTTTGCAGCGAGGCCACTTGCATCAGAACTGCAGCGGAAGGCTGTCCGCCTTGCTTTTCGATCAGCGCCAAGGATGAGTTCATATCCAGCAGCGCGATGTGAAGTTGCTGCACGCCCGCGGCGATATTCGCCAGTGTTACAAGAAACCCAGGATTCGAATTAGCGTATTGTTGTACGGATGCAGGCAGATGTTGTGCAAGCTGCCACGCCTCCGCGTCCCGGTGAAGGTCGTGCAGAGCCGCAAGCCTTCCTTGCCAGGCTGGAGCGCTGTTCACGTCCGCGTTCAAAACCTGCTGGTAGGCTTTGAGCGCATCGGCTGTATTGCCAGAGCGCGCCAATAGCCCTGCCAGTTGCAGCCGCATCTGCCCACGCTGCTCCTCCGGCATGGCCGAGGGTGGCAGTTGCAGCGCATGATGCAGTGTCTCCATGGATGTGTGCACGTCTCCATGCGCTTCCTCGGCTGCGGCAATGGATTGTAAAAATCCTGGGTCATCGCGCAGTTGCGTCTGCACCAGACTGGGCACATGCTGGAACGCTTGCCATGCCATGTCGGCTTTGTGTGCCTGCACCAGTGCGGCCATCAGCCCTCGCCAGCCGGAGAGAGAGTCAGGATTGCGTTGCAGCAGCTTCTGGTCCATCTCCGCGGCTGCGTCGAGCTTTCCATCGGCCAAAAGTGCGGCCGCCATGCCCTGCATTGCTTCGATTGAGTCGGGCCGCTGCACAAGAGCATCCCGGTACGCGGATTCTGCCCCGCTCCATTGCTTTTGCTGCAATGCGGTTGCTCCGGCCTGCATCGTTTTCCAAAAGTGCGCCGTCAGCATTGGTTTGCGCAGCAGTGATGCGGGCACACCGAGGCGTTCTGCGCGGAGAAATGAATCCTCTGCTGCAGAAAACTTTTGCTGCCGCTCCAGAACAAATCCCAGGCCAGCCCAGGCAGGCCCATCCTTTGCATCCGCTGCGAGTATGGCGCGAAACATGCGTTCTGCCGGAATAGTTTTTCCATCGTGCAGCGTGCGAAACGCTGCAATCTCCTCTGGAGTTTTGGCCAGCCCCACGGATTCTGACGGCGTATGGTCTGGGGGGATGCCAGCCTGTGTTTGTATCTGCGTAATCTCGTGCTGCAAGTTGGTGTCAGGGTTCTGTTCGAGATACTGGCGCAAAAACGGGGCCATCGCTGGATCTTGTGCCGCCCACAGCAAGGCCTGATGCACGGCGCGTCCTGCATCGGCGCTCTCTGCCGCGTAGGGTTGCAGTATTCCAATGCCTTCTTGTCGCGTCGCTGGATCCTCAGTCAGAGTTTTTCCAAGCGCGATAGCATTGCGTGTGTCGCCCGGATATTTTGCGGCCAGTGCGCGCAGACCCGCAACGGCCGCTTGCCGCTGTGCGGGCAAGGCCGCTTCCGTTTCGTAATACGCCAAGGCGATGTCGCCATCGGGCGGAGAATTACCGTAGAGTTCACGATAAATTTCCATCGCCTGCGCTCCATGTCCGTGGGCTGCCAGTGCACCCGCTTGGCGCAATCGATCATTCACCGGTGTCTGCACAGGAGCGGCTTCAATGGCGGCAATGCGTGGGTCGCTGGGATACTCCCTCAACAATATCTGCAGATATTTTTCAGACTGGGCTAAGCTGCCCTGCCGACGCCACGCCAGCGCCAGGCATTCCAACGCTTCCTGATTGTTGGGTTCAGCCAGCAACACCTGCTGCCAAAGTTGAATTGCGGTTGCATTTTCATTGCGCGCGGCCAAAGAGCGGGCGCGATCGAGCAGAACCTGCACTGGATTTGCCGGCTGCGTCTGCGCAGCGATTTGCGCGCGCCCAGCCACTGCCATGGCAGCGCACAACAGAGCGGTGCAAATCAATATATGCAGTGCACATCTGCACGGCCTCGTCCTCATGCGGATTGCCTTCCCGTTGGCGGCATACGCTCCACCAACCGCAACTGCACGCGCCGCGCTGCGCGAGCGCGCAGACTCATCAACATCCACAAGGCGAGCATCAGGCAGCAAAGAAGAATGATCAAAACCACTGCGTAGGGATACTGTGCACACCACAGGCTGACACGGCGACGCGCTGGAAGATGGCCGAGAAAGTAGGTGCTGTCCCCCAGCCGCACAGAGGAAAAAATATTTCCGCGAAGAACGCTGACAGATTTACTAATGGAGCCGTCCGCCACCGCACTGGAGAAGAATTCAGAAAAGTTTGCGGTGATGGCGTCCTCTCGCGTGATAGAGACAACGATGGAACGCCCAGGTCTGTAGGGCGACTCGATCGCCTCGAGAATCGCATCCGGCAGTCCGCCCGCGATGAGGGCGTTCCCGCTTTCCGGTAACTGCCAGCCTTGCATCTTCCACCAGGCTTTGCGCACGGGTGCAAAAATTCCATCCGCATTGCGAATGAACAAACCCTCCCGCCGCACTTCCACAGGCAGCGCCGCGGACAATTGTTGCAGTGCAGGCTGGTCGTTCACCGTGCCCAGCACAAGGTAGTTCATCTCTGGTTGCGCGCCCAACGCCCAAGGTGCAGCCACACTGACGCGCAGAGCCGGATAGCCAGTCGCACTGCCAAAACGTCCCAATAGATATAGGTACTGTGCCAGTTCATTTGGCGTGGGATTGCCGGGCAGGATCACGGTGGTCGTGCTCAGGTCCGCGCGCCGCGTGAAGGGGAACCCAGCATCAGCAAACAGCGCCAGATTGGGCAGAACTGCCCAATGGCTCATGCCGCGTAGGTCAATGCCAGAGTCCGGCAGCAGTGCGCCACGTTGATTGATGGGCAGACCCGCCTCCGGGGCCTTGTGCAGTTGAAAGTAAAAAACAACGCTGAGCGTATTTTCAAACGCGTGCAAATCGCTCACCGGCAAACCAACATTGGCCGACAGTTCTCGCAGAGGCTGGTTGCCCTGTGGCAGCGGCACAGAGCCGATATAGTTACCATTCAGCAGCAGGTTGATGCTGGAGTCTGTCGCCAACGGCATCGGGTTGTAGCGATACCGCAGGTGAAACTGCAGATCGCTTTTGCCGTTGGGATCCAAGTCTGGCGGCAGGCGCAGATAGAGCTGCATCGGTGCGTAACCATCCGTTTGCAGGCTTCCCGTGGCCAGGTCTTGCACCGGCGTCTTGCGTCCCAGCGGCAGCCAGCGTGGAGCATCATCCGGCTGGCGTTGCGCGGGCAGTTGCACGGCCAGTTGCAGCGTGTCTCCGTGCATGGCATAGGGATTGAGCGCAACGGCCTGCGCGGCTTCCCGCATCTGTGCCGCATCCTTGCCGGTTAGAACGAGAATTTTTCCAAACGGATCGTTGGGATTGGTGCGGATGGCCGCAGTGGGGCCAGCAACATCTGCAACGCCCAGCGCAAGCGCTGCATCGGCAGACTCGGCAAAGACCACGGCATTGCCCGTGGGAATGCTTCCGATAGAGACGGGAAATTGCACGGCGCGCGTGTCGGCCAAAATGCCGATCCAAGAGGCAAAAACTCCGGCGGCCTGCATGGCGACTGTGGATGGAGCTGCGGTAAAGACGATGGGCACCTGCTGCGTCTGCACCAGATCAGGATCAAAAAAAGGAACTGGCAGCAGGCGCAGATCATTGGCCAGCGGCATCCGGCTTCCTGAGATTTGCACGGAGGTGGCCGGATCAAGACGGAACCAAAGCGCGGTGCTGGACGTGTCTTCGTCGCTGGGCGCGTAGTGGCCGATGAACTCAAACTCCAGCTCGTTCGTGTGAGCCAGCAACTCTGCCGGAATGGTCAGCGTTTGGACAAAGACCGGGTCCTGCCCCGGCTGGGGCATCGCCGCCACGGCAAACAGAGAACCATTCAGCAGGATGCCCACGTGGCTGAGTGCTGGCAACAGCGAAGGAGAAAAACGGCAGCGCAGTTGCAGCGTGGCGGATGTGGCCACATCGGTTTGCGGCAGCGCAAAGAAGAACTGCGTCGAGCTTTCCACACCACGCAGAACCACAGCATCCTGCGCGCCCAGATCGAGCAAGGTGAACTTCTCTTGAAACTGGCTGGCTGCGGCTGCGTTCCCAGCTTGTGGAGCCGTGGCCGGCGCAGCCTGTGCAGGTGCAGTTTGTGTGACAGGCAGGGCCGCAGGTGCGCTGGATGGTTTCGATGCAACCTGTGTCGGCACGGGCGCTGGAATGGTTTGTGCGCGGATTGACGGAGCGCCCAGCCCAGCCATCGCAGCTAGCAGCAGCACGCCTTGCACGGCTGCGGAGACGGGACTGTGTTGTGGCCCGCTCGTATCATCTCCGCGGGTTTGCAGCAGGCCGC
>DAHUZD010000430.1 GCA_027306745.1 Acidobacteriaceae bacterium | reverse complement strand
ATCTTTGTTACGAATGCAGGCAATAACACCGTGGTGGAAATGCCGGGAGGAGAATCGGGCACGCCGACAGTGTTGGTTCCGGCATCGAATGGCTTGAACCATCCGACCGGCATTGCCGTAGATTCCTCTGATGATCTCTTTATTGCCGATACCGGCAATAGCCGCGTGGTGGAGGAGTCAAATGCCAATCCAGGCTCACAAATGGTTCTGACGACGCCCGGAATCACGAACCCGGTGGGGATGGCTGTTGACTTCAACAACAACGTTTACATTACGGATGCTACAGCCAACACGGTCAGCGAGTTGAACATGAGTGGCGGCTCACCGGCGCAGTCGACCATCAGCACGCAAGGGTTGTCGGGTCCGGCTGGGGTGGCGGTCGATCCATTCAACAACATTGACATAGCCGACACGAATCACAGCCGCGTAGTCGAAATTAATGTGCAGCCGGCACAGAACCTGGGTCAGGCGCATGTAGCCGACTTTGGCGATCCGCTGGTTTTGAATTACAGCATCTCCGGGTATTCAGGAAGCGATTACACGCCGAAGATCCAGATGAATTTTGGCAAGGATGTTCAGCTGGGGTCCCCAATGTGTACTGGCGGAATCTCCCCTGAGACCTGCTCTATCCCGGTTACGCTGGCTCCTGTGCTGCCCGGACTGGCCGTCGATGCAGTGCAATTGCTGGACCCTGGAACCAGCGCCTCGCTGACCAACACACAGGTGTATGGCATTGGCACAGGCCCTTTGGTTGCCATGAATGCCATGGCTGCCACGGTGGAGTCGATCAGCGGCCTCAGCAGTCAATTGAGCGGCATCGCCGTGGATCGGGTTGGAGATCTGTTTGTCTCGGATGCCGGCAATAAAGACGTTGTCAAATTACCTGCAGGGGGAGGCGCGCAAGTGACGCTTCCGTTTACCGGGTTACAGCAGCCAGCAGGTGTTGCCGTCGATGGTGCGGGGAATGTATTTACGTCGGATCAAAGTGCTGCAGATGCCGTGGAGCTTCCGGCCAACGGTGCTACGCAGGTCACAATTGCGACCTCGGCGAATCTGATTAGTCCGGCGGGCATGGCTGTAGATCGTGCGGGCAATGCCTATATTCCCGATTCTGTGCAGAGTCAGGTCTATGTCGTGCCCAATGGTACGGTTGCGCCGTACTACATCGGCCCACAATTGAGCGCATTGGTGACTCTATACGAAATCGGTGGGGTGACTGCAGATGGAGCTGGGAATCTATTCATCTCCGATACGGGACATAGCCGGGTTGTGGAATACACAGTCACCAACGTGGCTTCAGTACTCAGCACAGGCAGCCTAAGTCCAGCACTGAATGGGCCACAGGGCTTGGCGGTGGATGCAGCAGGCGATGTCTACGTGGCCGACACGGGTAACAACCGCATCGTGGAAATTCTTCCGGCGGGTGTGGGCGCGCAAGTGGTCAACACCGGCAACCTGACGGCTCCGAGTGGCAGCACCTGTGCCAGCACGCCGTTGTGCCAGCCGACGGCCGTGGCCGTCGATGGTAATGGCGATCTGTTCATTCTGGATAGCGGCAATGCACGCGTGGTGGAGATCAGCCCAGTAGCAACGCCCTCGCTGACCTTCCCCAGCACCAACGTGGGCAGCAGCAGCGCGCAACAGACAATCTCGCTGGTCAACATTGGCAATCAGCCGCTGAACTTGACCGCACTGAACACGACCACGACCGGACAAGGGACCAGCAGCTTCAATCTAAGTGGCGCGGCGACGACCTGCGCCGTGGGCACGCCTGTGGCTGCGGGCACGCTCTGTACCTTGGGCGTGCAGTTTGCGCCGACAACCAATGGCTCGCTGGCCGGAACCGTTACCGTGGCCGACAACAGCCTCAACAGCTCCAGCGTGCAGCAGACGATTAGCGTGAGCGGAACAGGCGTTGGCTACGCTGCGACGATTGCACTCAGCGCCAGCCCCGGCACAACCGTCTCCGCCGGCACAGCCATCACCATTACGGCGACGCTGACCGGCTCCAACGGCACGCCGACGGGAAACATCACCTACACGTTGGACGGAGCCAATCCGCAAACTGTGGCGCTCACCTCGGGCGTGGCGAAGTTCACGCTGCCGACAACGCTCTCTGCCGGTCCGCACAGCGTGACGGTGAGCTACGCAGGCGACTCGAACTACACCAATCCCACGCCCTCGCAAAGCCTGAACATCCAGGTGAATACGACGGCGATTGTTTCCAGCACAACGGTCGCGGCGTCTAAGTCGTCGATCTCCTACGGCACCAGCGACACACTGACGGCCACAGTGACCGATGCGAATGGCCCGGTCACCAGCGGCACAGTGACATTCACCGCCAACGGCCAATCCATTGGCGCGGGACAGTTGGGCGCTGGCGGTATCGCAACGCTGTCGACAAAGCTGTTGCCTGTGGGCAGTGACAGCATTGTGGCAACCTTTGTGGGTTCTTCGACCGATCAGAACTCCTCTTCGACGAACAGCGCCGTTGTTACGGTTTCTGCGGCAACAACGCCGCCACCGCCGCAACTGCCGACGACCACAACAGTTGCGGCCTCGCCCGCATCGAATACTCAGGGAGCACTGGAGACGCTGACGGCCACGGTAACCGACACGAATGGCCCGGTCACCAGCGGCACAGTGACGTTCACCGCCAACGGCCAATCCATTGGCGCGGGACAGTTGGGCGCTGGCGGTATCGCAACGCTGTCAACAAAGCTGTTGCCTTTGGGCAATGACAGCATTGTGGCGACTTTTGTGGCTTCAACGACCGACCAAACCTCCTCTTCGACGAACAGCGTCGTTGTTACGGTTTCTGCGGCAACAACGCCACAACTGACGACCACGACAACCTTGGCCGCCTCGCCGACTTCCATTCCACAAGGCGCAACAGAGACGCTGACAGCTACGGTGACCGACGCCAATGGGCCAGTGGCCAGTGGCACGGTGAACTTCCTGTCCGGAACAAGCTCCATTGGCGCGGCGCAACTGAATGCGCAGGGTCAGGCTGTGTTGGCGACAACTTTGCTGCCCGCAGGGACGGACAGCATCACAGCCGCCTATGTCGGATCGGCGACGGATGCATCCTCCACCTCCACCGCGACCACGGTCACGGTGGCAGCGGCTACGGCTCCCGGCATTACGCTGTCCGCCTCAACAACCACGCTGACGATTACGCAGGGCGCAACGGGTACGGACACGCTGACCATTACCGCTGTCGGCGGCTACACTGGCTCGCTGAACTTTGATTGCGCGAATCTGCCCACCAGCGCCTCGTGTACCTTTACGCCTGCCGCGCCGTTAACGATCGCCGCGAATGGAAAGCAGACGGTGACACTGACGATTCAAACCACGGGCACAACGGCGGCCCTGCGGCCCGCGTTGTTGATCTCGCATGCCTCACGCGGACTGCAAGGCCTGCCCATGCTGGCCGGAGCTTTCTGGCTGCCGGGCTTGCTGGCGGCTGGTTTGGGTCTGCGCAAAAAAGGCAAGGTTGCACACACGCGTCACCTACTGGTGCTGCTGGTTCTGCTGGCCGGTGTGGGCATGATGACAGCTTGCGGCGGCGGTTCAGGCACAACGACAGGCGGCGGTGGCACCAATACGATCACCGTGGCTCCGCCCACGCCGAAGGGAACGTCCACGGTGCAGGTTGTGGTGACGGGCAACAACAGCCTGTCGGCCCAAGTGCTGAACCTGAGCGTGACCGTGCAGTAAAGCATCAGCAGAAAGCATCCACGATCCAAAACAACACCCCAGTCCGGAGAGATGGCTCTTCGAACTGGGGTGTTGCTGGGTGTGAATGAAAAGGGCGAACCGCCTTGTTGAGGGTCGCAACTAGCTTTGCGGCTAGGGTTGCTGGATGCGCCAGACAGCGACGTAGTTGGGTTGGTTCCAGATCAACTGTGCGGCGGGCAGAGGCATGTAGCCAGCCGGTTGGAAGGGGCGGCGTGCGTAGACCTCCACTCCGGTGATGGTCCAGAGGCCATGGCCCAACGGCGCACAGGTGAAGCGCGTGCTTTCCAGAAAAACCTGTTCGCAGTAGGTGCGCCGTCCCCAATCATCAAACGGAACGGCCGGGCCGACAAAGGCCTCAATCTTTTCGCGGCGCAAAAATTCTTGCAGTCCTTGCTGCGCCAGTTCCTTTTGAAAATCCAAATTACCCATCAATCCATCCACGGGCACGACGGCCAGATTGGAGTAATAGGCCATCGCGCCCGGCTGGTCGTAGGCCAGCACGCGTTGGATGTGATCCTGTTGCTCAACGGCCTGCTCGAAGACGGCAGCGGGCAGTGGCAGCGTTTGCAGCTTGGAGTGCTTCCATCCGTAGTGATGAAAAAGCGCAAGTGAGGCCAGCAGCGCGCAGGCTACGGCGATGGCATTCCGCCACTGCGTGCCGTGAGCCGGGCGCAACAGGCAGGCCGATGCGCGGGCCGCGGCCAAGGCTGCCAGCAAAGCCCAACTGGTGTAGTACCAGGTCCAGCGTGTCTCGCTGGTCATGCGCAGCGTAATGTAGGCCGCGTGCATCAGCACTCCGGCAAAAAACGGCAGCTCCACGTAGAGCAGCCAGCGGTCACGCTGCCTGCGCCAAAGAATGAGCAGAGCTGACGCTGCGATCAGCAGAGCCAGCAGCGCGGTATGCGGCAGATTGTGCCCGAAGTGATGACGCCAGGGCGTGCTGGACTTCAACAGTCCGCTGATGGGAACAATGTTGTGGAACCATCGTTGGTTGGTGAGTAAGTATCCGCCCCAGAAGATGATGTAGAGCGGGGTGCACTGCAAGTGCCAGCGCAGTGGGCGTCGATCAATTTGTTGCGCCAGCCAGACCAGCGTGGCGATCCACAAAGAAGCCACCACAAAAATTGAATCCAGGCGGCAGAGCACGGCCAGCACCGCAGCGGCATGGAAGCAGAAGACCGCACGGCGTGAAGGCTGCTCAAACACATGTTGCAGCGCCAGCAACACGGCCGCCAAAGCCGCCGCGCTGACAGAGGATTCCGTGCCCAGTTGCAGTCCAAAGAGAAAAGGCAGCAGAACCGTCCATGCAGCCCACGCCTGCGCACCCAGCTTGTGCAACAGCCGCTGCACACAAAGAAGAACGAACAGATTCAGCAGAACAATCAAGGTAGCGATCGCGTGTAGCCCCGCGGCCCGCCCCGGAAAAACTTTGTAGACGAGTGCGCAGAGCAACATCCAGACCGGGTGGTAGCCATTGGTGGGCATCAGCCGATTGAAGGTGCTGCCGTGGCCGAGGGCAAAGTTGCGGCCCACTTGCAGATAAAAAAAACTGTCATCGGCAAAAAATGGATTAGGAAAGCGCACCAGCAGCGTAGCGTAGGCCGCAGCCAGTAACAGAAAAAACCCCTGCAGCCAGCCCGGTTCGCGGATGTCTGCATGTATGGAAATGGGTGGGTGGCTGGAGGGGGCAGCGGAATGATCCATAGGCGCGAAATTGATCGTAGCAGCCGCGCGGGTTAGTAGAACAGATATTTTTTCCAATGCGCGTCGCTGGAGCCTATCATGCGCAGGATGTGGCGGCTGGTGTGCAGGGAAAACGGACGCGGCTGGCGTTGAAGCTGCATGTCGTCCAACTCCTGGGGCAGGCTGCTGCCCTTTTTGCGATTGCAGGTGTGGCAACAAGCGACGAGATTCTCCCAGGTGGACAGGCCGCCGCGCGAGCGTGGAATCACGTGGTCGAGTGTCAGCTCCGCCGCAGCGAGAACCACACCACAGTACTGACAAGTATTGCGGTCGCGCAGCAAAATGTTTTTGCGCGAGAGCGCCCGCGTCTGATGCGGAATTCTGCGGTACTCCAGCAGGCGAATAACCGAAGGCATGGGAATGTTGACTCGCGCCGCGTGTAGGGAAAAGCTGCGCTCCTCTTCTGTGGCGGCCACGCCTTTCAGCACCAGCACCAGCGCCCGGCGCGCTCCGCAAATGTTGATGGGTTCATAAGAGGCGTTGAGCACCAGTACCGGCGTTTGCAGCGCATGTGTGCCCGTGTTGCTGATGGTGCGCACCGCGCCTGTCTCCAGTTGCAACGCTGGAGGCTGGCCCGGTTTGCCCGCGGCCCGGCGCGGTGGGGATTTCTGTCGGCGCGTGTTTACGATGGCGCTAGCGTACGGCATACCTCTGTGCTCCTTGGCGATGCAGTTGGGGTCCAAGCTTGAATGCTGGCTGGGGGCGCATCCCACAGTGCGATGCTTTCCCGCTGAGAGCGTGCCAATGTAGCCACGTAGACCGATGTGGCTCCGGCGCTGAGCAGTGCGCTGGTGCAGGCGCGTGCGGTGGCTCCCGTGGTGTACATGTCGTCCAGCAATAGAATGGCGCGTCCAGCGATGTGTTCCGGCTCGGCGGCGAAGAAAGCTCCGCGCAGATTGCGGCGGCGCTGTGCGGCGCTCAGTCCAGACTGGCTTTCCGTTGCGCGCTTGCGTCTCAGGCAGCGCAGAGCAGACGTCAGGTGCGGCAGGCGTGCGCCTGGCCGCCCTGCGCGCTGCTGGCGCAGGGCAGAGATGGCGGCCTCAGCCAAAAGAATTGTTTGGTTAAAGCCGCGCTGGCGCTCCTTGCCGGGATAGAGCGGCACGGCCACCACGGTGAGGGAATCCGGCAGGCCGGGCATCTGCGCAATCGTCTGCGCCAGCAGCGTGCCCAAAGGCGCGGCCACGCTGCGCACGCGCTCATATTTCAGCAGGTGAATCAGCGCCCGCAACGAATCCTGATACGCACCATAGGCCGCGGCTTGCACGAAGGGAGGCCGCGCACGCTCACACAGTGCGCACAGAGATTCAGGAAAAAGTGTGCTGGGCGGTTCCAGGCGCTGGAAGCCGGGCTGAATGTCGAGTGCCTCACCGCAGAGCGAACAGAGTGCAGAGGTTTGTGCAGAGAGCGTGTGCCAGCAGGCGTTGCAGACGGGCGATGCGGAGAGAAGCAGAAGCGGTTGATTGCAGATGCGGCAGACAGAGGGCAGAAGCGCGCAGCTCA
>DAHUZD010000424.1 GCA_027306745.1 Acidobacteriaceae bacterium | reverse complement strand
CAGCCGCTGGTGCGCAACGCAGCGGGCGTGCTGGAGCCAGCCAGTTGGGAGCAGGCGCTCAGCGTTGCCGCCGATCGTTTGCGTGCAATCCGTGATGCGCGCGGTACCATCGGCGTCCTCGGCTCCAATCGCACCACGAACGAAGAAAATTATCTACTGCAAAAGTTCGCTCGCAGCGTACTCGGCACCAACAACATCGATCACCATCGCACTGCGGACTACGTTGCCTTCGCCCAGGCTCTGGCCGGGCAACCCGACCGGGCCGCCAGTCTGCGCACCGCCTCCAGCGCGCCTGCGATTCTTTTAATCGGCGACGATCCAACCGAACAGCATCCGATGCTGGCTTGGGCGCTGCGCACCAACGTGCGCCACAATCGTGCGCGGATTTACATCGTCAACCATCGCGCCATCAAGCTGCGTCGTCAGGCCAAAGCCTTCCTGCAACTCGGCGCAACACAATCTGATGCGCTGGTGCGTTTTCTCGGTGGTGAAGAAAACTCCGCCTTCGGCGCAGAGGCCATCGCTCTGCGCGAGGCTCTGGCCAAAGAAGAAAACCTGCTCATCGCATTGGGTTCGGAGCTGCGCGGTGCAGCCATCGAAGCACTGGTGCGCTATGGCCTCACCTTGCCCGGTGCCAAATTCGCCTGCCTCGGCGACCGCGTCAACTCCCGCGGCGCTGCGGATATGGGCCTCTATCCCGATCTGCTGCCCGGCTACATTCCCGTGCAGCAGGCTGGCTACTTTGCTCAGGAGTATGGCGCGCGCCTCTCCACGCAGCCAGGACTCGATTTGCCAGCCATGCTTGCGGCGGCCGCTGCGGGCCAACTGGATGCACTCTATGTTGTCGGCGCAAACCCGGTGAGCAGCCGTGGCGTCGATGCGGCCAGCTTGAAGAATACCTTCCTCATCGTGCAGGACATGTTCCTCACCGAAACGGCGCAATGCGCCAGCGTCGTTTTCCCCGCGGCAAATCTCTACGAAAAATCAGGCACAGTCACCAACACCTACGGTGATTTGCAACTTGTAAAGAAAGCCGCAGACCTGGCCGGTGTGCGCACGGACTTTGAGTTGATCGTGCGTCTGGCCGACAAGATGGGTGCGGACATCCGCACGCTGGTTCCCTTTGGCCCCAACGCCAACGCCGGTACTCGCGCCGACATGGGCCAGTCGCGCGGTGTGCAATCGGGTGAGGCCGACCGCCATGCCGTCTGGTTGACCGCCCGCAATTTGGAGCCGAAGCTCAGCCCGTTTGATCCGACAGCACTACTCGATGAAATTCAGCGTTTGGTGCCCAGCTATGACGTATCGCGCATGGATTTGCTGGCTGGCAACGATCAGCCCTTGCACGCCCATGCGCAGAATCAGGCTTTGGTGCAGATTGTGAATCTCAACACACGCCCGGATGGCGTACAGCCCACGCACGACTCGCTCTTCACCTCTGGCACGCTGGGACGCTACAGCCAGAAGCTGATGGAAGAACAAATCTCCCGCGCCCATACCACGGTGGCGGCAGATTAACGCACAGCCAACCAACAGGGCGGAACGGAACCTACAGACGTGAATGCAATGTTGATCTTCGTACTACTCAGCCTGCTCAAGGTCGCGGTCATCACCGTGGTCCTGCTTACGGCTGTCGCCTATACGGTTTTGCTGGAGCGCAAGGTGGTGGGCCGTCTGCAAAACCGCTGGGGGCCAACGCGCGTGGGGCCATTCGGCCTTCTGCAACCGCTGGCCGACGGCATCAAGCTCTTCCTGAAAGAAGACATGATTCCCACCGGCGTCTACAAGCCGCTCTATTTGCTGGCCCCAGTCATCGCATTGGCTTGTGCGCTCACTTCGATTAGCGTGATTCCCTTTGGCAACACTCTGCGCTTCCATGGCGTGGATCTCTTCCAGATCGCCGACCTGAACGTCGGCCTGCTGGTGCTCTTGGCCGTCACCTCCGTCGGCGTTTACGGCATCGCGTTGTCGGGCTGGTCATCCAACAACAAATATTCGCTGATGGGTTCCGTGCGCTCTACCGCGCAGATGATCAGCTATGAGCTGGCGCTGGGCCTGTCGCTGGTCGGCGTGGTTCTGCGCGCCGGTTCCTTGCGCCTGCGTGACATCGTCAACATCCAAAACACGCACGGCCTGCTCTCCTGGAACATCTTCGGCGGTTTCCAGTTCGTTGCCTTCTTCATCTATCTCATTGCGGCCTACGCGGAAACCAATCGCACGCCCTTTGACCTGCCAGAAGCCGAAACCGAACTGACCGGCGGCTATCACACCGAATACAGCTCGATGAAGTTCGCCATGTTTTTCATGGCCGAGTACGCCAACATGATCACCGTCGGCTGCGTGGCCACGCTGCTCTTTCTCGGCGGATGGAGCAGTCCCTTTGGCCATCTGTTGCCTGCTTTCGGTGGACCAGTGGTGCTGGCGATTCTGCCGGTTTTCTGGTTCGTGGCTAAGGTTTTTTTCTTTTTGTTTCTCTATATCTGGGTGCGCGGCACGCTGCCTCGCTTCCGCTATGACCAACTGATGGGCTTCGGCTGGAAGGTGCTGTTGCCGCTGGCTCTGGCCAACATTGTTGTCACTAGTTTTGTGCTGGCTGTGCACGGCTGATGCGCATTGTGTGCGCGGCCAGGTAAGTTTTTCTGTGTTTTAGAATGAAGTCCGGCTTGTACGCTCTGCGCGTTCGCAGC
>DAHUZD010000414.1 GCA_027306745.1 Acidobacteriaceae bacterium | reverse complement strand
AAGGCTCCACGCTGGCCATTACCGGATCCAACGGCAAGACGACCACGACCACACTCTGCGGCGAGATCCTCCGCACCAGCGGCGCACCAGTGTTTGTTGGCGGCAACATTGGCGTGCCCGCCATCGCACTGGTCGAACACTCCCAACCCACAGGGTGGAATGTACTCGAAGTCTCCAGCTTCCAATTGGAGAGCACGCACAGCTTCCGTCCGAGCATCGCTGTGATCCTGAATATCACGCCAGATCATTTGGACCGCCACGGTTCCATGGCAAGCTATATTGCGGCCAAGGAGCGCATCTTCGCCCATCAAACTGCGGATGACGCGCTCGTCTTGAACGCCGATGACGAACACACGCAGCACGCGGCGATCCGCGCCCAGAGCCGCGTCTTCTGGTTCAGCGCGCGGCGGCCCGTGCGTCAGGGAGCCTTTGTGTATCAGGATGCGATCGTCTTCCGTGCCAACGAGCCTTCCTCCGCGCAACCGATTTTGCCCATCAGTGAAATTCCGCTCAAAGGCGCACACAATGTGGAGAATGTGCTGGCCTCGGTCTGCGCAGCCAGGCTCGCCGGCGTGGCGCCAGAGGTAATTCGCGCCGCCGTCGCAGGTTTCCGCGCTGTCGAGCATCGTCTGGAGTTCACCGTGCGCGTGCACGGCGTGGACTTCTACAACGACTCCAAGGCCACGAATGTGGACGCAACCATCAAGGCCATCGAGTCCTTCCCCGGCGGGCTGCATTTAATTCTCGGCGGTAAGGATAAGGACTCCGACTACACGGTGCTGCGCCCGCTGCTTTCCCAGCGCGTGCGCGCGGTCTACACAATCGGAGCCGCCGCAGAAAAGATCGCCGCGCAGATCGCCGGAGCCGTCGCCATCCACGCCTGCGGTTCATTGGAACGTGCCGTTACAGAGGCTGCCGCACAGGCAAAACCAGGCGAAACCGTGCTGCTGGCCCCGGCCTGCGCCAGCTTTGATCAATTTGAGAATTATGAACATCGTGGCCGCATCTTCAAAGAGTGCGTGCTGGCGCTGGCTGCACAGAAGCAGGAGGGTCAGCCTTGGCCAAGCGTGTCGGCGTAGATAAATGGCTCTTCGGCGTGACGCTGCTGCTGGTGCTCTTTGGACTGGTGATGGTCTTTAGCGCCTCCGCCGTCATGGCCAAGGCGCGCTACGGCTCGCCGTACACATTCGTTCTCAAGCAATCCCTGTGGGCAGGCGTGGGGCTGCTGGCGCTCTCCGCGCTGATGCGCATCGACTACCGCCGCTGGAACAGCCCCGCCGTGGTCTTCCCTGCCGTCGCCCTCACCACACTGCTGCTGCTCTCAGCCTTTGCCATGCACGACTCGCACCACACGCACCGTTGGATTCGCTTCGGCGGTTTCAGCTTGCAGCCATCCGAGTTGGCCAAGCCCGTATTGGTGCTCTTCCTGGCTTGGTTTTTACAGACACGCGTCAATCAAATGGAAGATTGGCGACGCGCCGTGCTGCCAGCGGCCTTGCCCAGTCTGATCTTTATTGCGCTCATTTTGAAAGAGCCAGACCTGGGCACAGCGCTGGTCTGCACCGCCGTCACTGCGCTCCTGCTGGCGCTGGCCGGTATACGCCTGCGCTACTTGTTTTATGCCACACTGGCCGCATCGCCCGTTCTGTACTACATGCTCTTTCATGTTGCGTGGCGGCGCGCGCGCATGATCGCATTTTTGAATCCTCAGGCCGATCCACGCGGCTCGGGCTTCCACATTCTGCAATCCTTGATCGCCGTCGGCAACGGCGGACTCTACGGCTTGGGTCTGATGGAGGGCCGCCAGAAGCTCTTCTATCTGCCAGAACCGCACACGGACTTCATCTTCGCCAACATTGCAGAGGAATTGGGCCTGATGGGCGCGCTCTTCGTCGTCAGCCTGTTTGTTGTGCTCGGCTGGCGTGGCCTGCGCGCGGCCATTTTGTCCAAGGATCCCTTCGCGCGCTTTTTGGCTGTCGGCATCACGACGACCATTCTCATCCAGGCTTTCTTCAACATCAGTGTGGTGCTGGCGCTTGCACCCACCAAGGGCATCGCATTGCCGTTCATCTCCTATGGCGGAACGTCTCTGGCTGTCATGCTAGCCAGCGTCGGCGTGCTGTTGAACCTCACCAAGGAGTTGGACTGATGGCTGCCGATCGCCTGCGCGTGCTCGTCGCCGGAGGTGGAACCGGCGGCCACATTCTGCCCGCGCTGGCCGTTGCGCACGTTCTGGCCACGCAGCACAATGCCGAAGTGCGTTTTCTCGGCACCGTGCGCGGTTTGGAGACGCGACTGGTGCCCGCTGCCGGTTTCCCATTAGACCTGGTGCAGGTTGGCCAGTTGAACAACGTCTCGCTGGCCACGCGCCTGCGCACGGTTCTGGGATTGCCGTTGAGCATCGCGCGCTGCGTGCGCCTGCTGCGCAGTTTTCGCCCCCATGTGGTTTTCGGCGTGGGCGGCTACGCTTCCGGCCCAGCGATGCTGGCGGCTATCCTGACGCGCACGCCGCGCATGGCCTTTGAACCCAACGCGGTGCCCGGCATGGTCAACCGCTGGATCGGCCCGCATGTGCAGGCCGCTGCGGTCAACTTCCCCTCGGCTGCGCGCGCCTTTCGCAACGCCACGGTCACTGGCATTCCCGTGCGTGCGGAGTTCTTCCACCTGCCGACGCTGCCCGCCGACGCCGCGCCCCATCTGCTCATCTTTGGCGGCAGCCAGGGCGCGCGCATCTTCAATACCACGCTGCCGCAGATCGCTCCCGCGCTGCTCAGCGCCATCCCTGGCCTGACGCTCTTACACCAATGCGGGGCCGGCCATCTCCAAAGCACAGAAACCGCCTACGCCCAGAGTGGCGCAGACCGCGCCCGCTGGCAGGTGAGTGAATTTCTTGACGACATGCCTCAGCGTTTCGCCGCCGCTTCGCTGATCCTATGCCGTAGCGGAGCCAGCACCGTGGCCGAGTTGGCCGCAGCGGCCAAGCCCGCACTGCTGGTTCCCTTTCCGCTGGCCGCAGACGACCACCAGCGCCGCAATGCCGAGGTGCTGGCTGAGGCAGGCGCGGCCACGTTGCTATTGGAATCCGATCTGACGCCGGAGCGATTGCTAGCCGAATTACGCACGCTATTCGCAGACGAGGCGCGCCTGGCCGCCATGGGCCAGCGTGCACGACAGCTCGCCCACCCCCACGCGGCGGAGACCATTGCGCAGAGGCTGATCCAGTTGCGCGCAAATCCGTAGGCTGTACTGGGCTGCGCAATTTATACTGGAAGCTCCACACAGGTTGGAGACCGGCATGGCGACGCACTTGGACACAATTCTGGCCGCAACCCGGCGCACCGTCGCCGAACGCAAAGCCGCTGCCGATCTGCGTGCGCTGGAACGCCGCGCCGCTGCGCATACGCCCCGCGGCTTTGCTCGTGCGCTGCGGGAGCGCGCTGCCACTGGCCCAGCCATCATCGCCGAACTAAAAAAAGCCTCGCCCTCACGCGGACTCATCCGCGCCGACTTTGCCGTGGAGTCGCTGGCACGCACGCTGGCTGACGCGGGTGCAACGGCGCTTTCCGTGCTCACCGATGAGCCATTCTTCCAAGGCAGCCTGGCGAATTTGGAAATAGCTTCGGCAGCCGTATCTCTGCCCTGCCTGCGCAAGGACTGTATTGTCGATGCGTTTCAGATTCTCGAAGCCCGCGCCCATTGCGCCGACGCGATTCTGCTGATCGCCGCCGCGCTGACCGATGCCGAACTGCGCAACCTGACCGATGCCGCGCACGCCCTTTCTCTCGACGTGCTCTGCGAGGTGCATGATGCCGAAGAGGCCGTGCGCATCTT